>DVJK01000161.1 GCA_018716795.1 Candidatus Scatomorpha merdipullorum
AGGGCCTTTGCGGCCGCGGCAGGGCGGAGCGTGGTGAAGGCGCCGAAGTTGCCGCCCACGGCGGTGTCCGCGCGGTGGACGCCCTGGCAGCCTATGTGTATGGGGCTGCCCGCGTTTTTCGCCGCGGCCGCGCCGAGGAGGTGCGCCTCGGGGAAGAACTGCGCGAACTCGACCTCGGCGGGAGAGTACTTCGCGAGCGCGTCCTGCGTATTCGAAACGATAAACCCGCCCCAGTCCGCGGCGGACGCCACACGGTTCACCCCGCCGAACTCAACCGGCACGTCAAAGCGCTTGAGATTTAAGTACAGATGCTTCATGGCCTTTAGCCTCCGATACAGATGATAATGCCCATAATAATGATGTAGATATTGCTCAGGAGATACATTTTCTTCGCCTTCAGCCGCTTGAGCACGGCCACGCCGAGCGTGGCGGAGAGCAGCACGGAGGCCGCCATTATCCCGCTGCCCACGACGGCGGAGGGGTTGAAGTTCCCGTAGCCGATGTGCATGAAGACCGCGACAAGGGCCGAGGGTACGAAGTAGAGGTTCATGTTGGCGGCGTAGGCCTTCGGGTCGTGGCCGTACTTCGCCTGGCAGTAGATGGACGCGAAGGGCCCGGAGACGTTGAACACCCCGCCGAAGAGCCCGCCCATGCCGCAGAAGAACAGCGCCTGCCAGAGCGTGCCCTTTATCTTGAGGGCCTTCACGTTCATGAGCTGCGTCGAGGAATACGCGATGAGGAAGACGCCGAAGGCTATCCGCAGGTACACCGACTGCAGGTGCATCATCAGCACTATGCCGCTTATTTTCCCGGCGAGCAGGGCCAGGGAGGGCAGCAGCGCGCCCCGCCAGTCTATATATTTCCGCAGCTGCCAGCTGACCTGGCTCACCAGCACCAGCAGGGCCACGGCCACAATGGCGGCGGCGTTGTTGTACGGCGCCACCAGCGTCACGGTGGCCATGGTTATCATCCCGTAGCCCATGCCCAGGGCGCCGTGGACGAAGCCGGCCAGCAGGAAGGCAAAGAGGCATACGAGGATGACTTCAGCTTCCATTGAGCCCTCCCGTCCGCAGGCCGCGAGCGCGCGCGGCGCTCATTTGGCCCCGTTGGCCGCGTTCATGAAGCGGCGGTGGAACTGCATCACGACGGCGTTGGAGGTGTAGCGCGCAAGCAGCTCCGGCCCGGCGGTTATGACGACGCGGCCCGCCATGTCGGCGAACTCCGGCTCCATGAGCAGGCGGTCAATGTAGGGATAGTAGTTGTCGCCCTGCATGTTGCAGATTATGAGCCTCGTGTCCGGCAGATTGGCCTGGCGCAGGCACCTCAGGTTGTGGCGTATGCCGTCGAGCCCGTCGGCCATGGGGTCGTCCGCAAAGCCGCGGTAGCGCAGGATGTCCCTCGCGCGGGTGTAGGCGGCGAAGAGGTCGCCGTTCGCCTCCCGGGCGGAGAGATAGTCGTTCTCGACCATATAGCGCCGGAGCTGCTCTATGAACAGGGGATCGCCCGTCTCCTCGTAGGCGCGAATGTATCCGGCCAGCTGCATACTCTGGCTGTGCCGGAACATGATGAAGCTGTTGATGAAGTAGGGGCGGGCCTGGAGGGCGAGCGCCGTCTGGTACGGCTCGAACATCAGCGTGAAGTTCACCCTGTACCCGTGCTCATGGAGCATGAGGGCGAGGTTGTGCCCGCGGTAGAAGTCCTCGGTGCGGCCCTCGTCGTAGCGGAGACTGAAGCGCTTGTCGCCGGTCAGGAGCTCATCGACGTTCTCCGCGTTCACGGGGCCGGTGTGCGGCACCTTTATGACGACGCGGTAGGGCGAAAGCAGCTCGCGGAAGCGCGCGGCCTCCTCAAGAATCTCGCTCTCCGAGCAGCGGAAGGGGTCGTTGAGCTCGACGCTGATGTCGCAGCCGGGGCCGAGCATGTCGCCGATGTCCTTCAAAACCTCGTCGCGGGTCTTATAGCGGCCGCCGACGTTGGCCTTGGAGTCGTTTATGAAGAGGTTGTAGATTATCGCGGGGTTGCAGGTCAGGTTGGAGATGAGGTCCTTCATGGGCCGCACCTCGTAGGGATTGGCCGAGTCCGCGCTGAAAAGCAGCTTCTGCGGGCGCTTGAGGCCGTTCTTGTCGTAGGATATGTCGCGCTTGAGGTCGGCGAGCACGAGGCCGTCGCGCCCGAGCTCATACTCCACGCGGAAGCCCGCGGGCGTCTCCCCGGCGGGGACGCGGAAGCAGTCCACGACCTCGCGGAAGTTTTTCGTGACGCCCAGCGCGCTGCCGCGGAGCTGCATTTCGTCAAAGAGCTGCGCGTCTATGGCGTGGGAGAGTATCCTGTCCGCATAGTCCTCGTCGCCGGCGGCCACCGGCCTGCCGCCGGGGCCGAACAGGGACGAGAGGGTGTATTTCAAACTGCTCATTTCGTCACTCCTTCACTTTGCGCCGTTCTTGCGCTCCAGGGCCCGATGCGCGGCGCGGACTATGTCCTCCGCCGTGAGGCCGAAATATTCCATGAGATAGCCGGTCTTGCCCACGATACCGAAGCGGTCGCCGACGCCGACGCGCTCCACGGGCACGGGGCAGCCGCCGGAGACGGCCTCGGCCACGGCGCTGCCCAGCCCGCCGATAACGCTGTGGTTCTCCGCGGTGACGACGGCGCCGGTCTCCCGCGCCGCGCTCAGGACGGCCTCCGTGTCGAGGGGCTTGATGGTGAACATATCGAGCACGCGGGCGCTTATGCCCTCCGCGGCAAGCGCCTCCGCCGCGCGCAGGGCCTCCGGCACCTCGCGGCCGGCGGCGATGATAGCGAGGTCGCTCCCCTCGCGCAGGAGGGCGGCGCGGCCGAGCTCAAAGTCGGAGCCGCGCTCATATATGCGCTCGGTCTCCGTGCGGCAGAGGCGGATGTACGCCATGCCGCGCATGTGCGCAATCTTGGGCAGGAGGTTTTCAAGCATGACGGCGTCCGTGGGCTCGACTATCGTCAGCTCCGGCACGGCGCGCATCATGGCGACGTCCTCAAAGGCCATGTGGGTGCCGCCGTTGAGCGCGGCGCAGACGCCCGGGTCGCTGCCCACCATCTTCACGTTCTGCTTCGCGTAGGCGCCGCTCATGAAGACCTGGTCCATGACGCGCCTGGAGGCGAAGACGGCGAAGGAGTGGGTGAAGGGGATGAAGCCCTCGGCGGAGAGGCCGCAGGCGACGCCTATCATATTGGCCTCGGCTATGCCGCAGTCTATTATGCTCTCGGGGTGCGAGTCCTTGTAGGGCAGGACGCCTATCGGGCGCATGAGGTCGGCGTCCAGCGCCATGACCGGCTCGCCGGCGTCCATCATGCCGACGAGCTTCGCGGCGTAGACCGCGCGCATTTCGGTTTTGTCGAGCTCTATTTTGTCTGCAAGCTTTATCTTCACGCTTCAAGCCTCCCTTCAAAGCGCCGCCTTGGCGGCCTCGAGCCGCGCGACGGCTTCGTCGGCCAGCTCGGCGGTCACGGGCATGTTGTGGTTGAACACGTCCTCGGCGAAGAAGCAGCCCTTGCCCTTCTTGGTGTGCAGTATGAGCATGGACGGGCGGCCGGCCTCGGCCTTGGCCGCGTCTATCGCGCGGAGAATCTGCTCCGGGTCGTTGCCGTCGGCGACGTCCAGCGCGTGCCAGCCGAAGGCGGCGAAGCGCGCGGAGAGGTCCTTCACGCCGCCGACCTCGTCGACGGGCCCGTCGAGCTGGAGCCCGTTGTAGTCCACGAAGGCTATGACGTTGTCAAGCCCGTGCGCCGGGGCGAAGGCGGCGCACTCCCAGACCTGGCCCTCCTCGCACTCGCCGTCGCCGAGGAGGATGTAGACGTAGTTTTCAAGCCCCTTGCGCTTGCAGCCGAGGGCTATGCCGAGGCCGGAGGAGAAGCCCTGGCCCAGCGAGCCGGTGGTCATGTCGACGCCGGGAGTGCGGTTCATGTCGGTGTGGCTGGGCAGGCGGGTCTCCGGCGCGTTGAGCGTGAGCAGCTCCTCCTTTGGGAAGTATCCGCGCAGCGCGAGGGCGGCGTACATCGCCGGGCCGGCGTGGCCCTTGGACATGATGAACCTGTCGCGCCCCTCCCAGCGCGGCTCCTCGGGGCGGAGGTTCATGACGCCGCCGTAGAGGCAGGCCATCAAATCGCAGACGGACATGCTGCCGCCCACGTGGCCCACGCCTATGGACTCAATCGCCCGGAGGGCGGCTATGCGTATATCGGCGGCGAAGAGCCTGAGCTCCCGCAGCTTTTCCTGAGAGACCATGTGGTCCTCCTTTCTTGACTAGCGGCCGGGGCCGGATTATTTGAAGTTCTTTGTCTCGAGCTCGGCGAGAAGAGCCTTCTGGCTGTTGAGGAAGTCCACGCGCCACTGCGGGAAGCCCTCGACGAAGCCGGTGTTGAGGAAGGCGTCCGCAATCTCGCAGCCCATGGTATCGCCTATGATGAAGCCGCCCAGGCAGAGCACGTTGGCGTCGTTTATCTTCCTGGAGTACGCCGCGGCGTACTGGCTCTCCACCACGGCCGCGCGGACGGATTTGAACTTGTTGGCCGTGACTGCCATGCCCATGCCCGTGCCGCAGACGAGGATGCCCCGCTCGGCCCGGCCCTCGGATATGGCCGAGGCGACGTCCGACGCAATCGAGGTGAAGTCGCGGGGATGCTCCGGATCCAGGGTGCCGAGGTCCTCGAATTCAACGCCCTGCTCCTTGAGGTGAAGGGCTATGGCCTCCTTGAGCCGGAAGCCGCCCTTGTCAGCGCCTATAAGTATTTTCATTTTTGCCTCCTCAGACGTTTTTGGGCCGGGGAGGGCGATGCGCCCGCGCCCCGGCCCGGATAATTTTGCGGCCCCGCCGCTCACCACCACTTTATCTGGTCGGTGATGTGGTTGCGAAGCTTTATGAAGTCCGGGGAAGCGACGTCCCTGGGCCTGGGCAGGTCGACCTTGACCTCCTCCTTGATGTGCGCGGGCTTGTTGGTGAGTATCAGCACGCGCTCGGCGAGGTAGACGGCCTCCTCGATGTTGTGCGTGATGAAGACGACGGTCGTGCCCATCTCCTTCCAGAGACGTATGACCTCGTCCTCGAGGTAGAAGCGCAGCTTGATGTCCATCTGGCCGTAGGGCTCGTCCATGAGCAGCAGGTCGGGCTGCATTGCGAAGGCGCGGCCGATGATTATGCGCTGCGCGGTGGAGACGGAGAGCTGGTGGGGATATTTGTCGCGGAACTCCTCGAGGCCGAGGAGCTTTATCATGTTCTCAACGCGCTCGTCAATGACCTCTTTGGGCAGCTTCTTTATCTCCATGCCGAAGCGCAGGTTCTTCTCGACGGTCAGCCAGGGCATGGAGCTCGGCTCCTGGAAGACGACGGCGAGGTTGTGCTTCTTCGGATCGGCGGGCTCGTTGTCTATATAGAGCTGGCCGCGGGTGGGCATGTATATGCGGGTGAGCAGGTTGAGGAAGGTGGTCTTGCCGCAGCCGGTGGGGCCCACGACGCAGAGGAACTCACCCTTTTTTATGTTGAAGGACACGTCGTCCAGCACGTGCAGGGGGCCGAAATACTTCGTCAGGTGTTCGACCCGCACCTTGTATTCTTGATTTTCCATGGCGACCTCCATCAAAGGGCAAGATCAGTGTTGTCGGATATATCCTGCCTTATCCGCAGGAACTCGGGATCCGTGAAGTTCCTGGGCCTGGGCAGGCAGCTGAGGTCGTAGACCTGCTTGACATGGGCCGGGCAGTTGCTCAGAAGCACGATGCGGTCGGCGAGATAGACGGCCTCCTCGATGTTGTTGGTGACGAAGATGATGGTGCGCTTCTCGCTCTGCCATATCCTCAGCACCTCCTCCTGCATGGAGTAGCGCGTCTGCGCGTCCAGCTGGCCGAAGGGCTCGTCCATGAGCATAATCTGCGGGCTGTTGGTGTAGGCTCGGGCGATGCCCACGCGCTGCTTCATGCCGCCGGAGAGCTGATGGGGATAGGAGTTTTCAAAGCCGGTGAGGCCGACGAGATCGATGTACTTCTGCGCAATCTCGCGCCGCTCGGCCTTCTTCATGCCGGAGAGCTCAAGCCCGAACTCCACGTTCGCCATGACCGTGCGCCAGGGCATCAGGTTGAGCGACTGGAAGACCATGCCGATGCGCTCGTCGCTGCCGTGCAGCTCCTCCCCGTCGAGATACACCTTGCCGGACCTGGGCTTGGCCAGCCCGGCGATTATATTCATGAGCACGGTCTTGCCGCAGTGGCCGGGGCCGAGGACCACGAGGAACTCGTTGTCGCGCACCTCCATGGACACGTCGTCCACGACCTGCTTCACCTCGTCGTTGACTATGAAGGACTGGCAGATGTTTTCCAGCTTCAGGATTACCTTGTTTTTCTCGTCCACGGGCAAATCAACCTTTCTGCAAATTGCGTGACAATGGCCAGCAGGGCGCCGACTATACCTATCGCTATCATACCGGTGAGCACCAGGGGCATGTCCATCGAGTCCATGCCGCGGGAGATGAGCAGGCCCACGCCGGAGTCGCCGGCGCCGAGCATCTCGGCGGCGAGGACGGCCATCCAGGCCGCGCTCGTCGAGGTGCGCACGCCCGCGAAGATGGCGTCGAGGGAGGAGGGGATGGCTATCTTGAAGAGCCTCTGGGCGGGCGAGGCGTTGAACACCGTGCCCACGTCGAGATACATCCTGTCGACCGTGCTCAGGCCGGCCTTGACGTTGATGACCACGCTCTGAAGCGAGCCGAAGATGACGATGATTATTTTGGAGAGCTCGCCCGCGCCGTTCCACAGGGTTATGAGCGGTATCCAGGCGAGGGGCGGGATGGCGCGGAAGGCGTCGAAGAGCGGGGAGAAGAAGGCCCGCAGCTTCGGGAACCAGCCTATCATGACGCCGAAGGCGATGCCGAAGGTCCAGTCGAAGGCGAGGGCTATGCCGACGCGCTTGAGGCTGGCCAGCACGTGGATTATCAGGTTGCGGTTTTTGACGGGGTGCTCGAAGAGCTGGACGGTCCTGTCCCAGACCTCGACGGGGGAGGGGAAGGTGCCGCCGCTGTTCGCCGCGAAAAGCCACAGCAGTACGAGGAGCACGACGGAGACGACGGGCAGTATCTTATACGCGACCCTCATCCGGGCCTCGCGGATCTCCATGGCGCTCAGGTTTTCTTTAGAGACCTTTGTCATGCTTTCTTCCACCTCAATACAAGATTTTCGCAGGCGCCGATAAGAGCGGAGATGATAACGCCTATAACGCCTATCACCACGATGCCGAGGATGATAAGGTCGACGCGGCCGTAGCTGCGGCCCATGAGTATCATGAAGCCGAGGCCGCTGGAAGCCGCCAGCATCTCGGCCGCCACCAGAGTCGCCCAGGCGTTGCCTATCGCGACCTTGATACCGGCGAAGGTCATGGTCATGGAGGAGGGGATGCCCACCCTCAGGAAGCAGGTGAAGTTGGACGCGCCGAAGGTGCGGCCCACGTTTATGAGCACCTCCTTCGTCTGCCTTATGCCGGTGTAGGAATTTATGAGGCAGGGCACGAAGGCGGAGAAGAAGACGATGAAGGCCTTGGAGGTCAGGCCGACGCCCATCCAGACGATGGTCAGGGGAATCCAGGACACGGGCGGGATGGGGCGGATTATCTCAAATATCGGGCGCATAAAGGCGTCGAAGCCGCGATACCAGCCCATGAGCCAGCCCAGAGGGATGCCTATCACGATGGCCAGCAGATAGCCGGTGAGCACGACCTGAAGGCTCGACCAGATGTTCACGGTCAGGACGGCGCCGTCGGGAGTGGGATCGGAGAGCTTCACTATGAAAAGCTTGAAGACCTCCAGCACGCCGCAGAGCTTGCGGCTGTCTACAATATTCAGCATCACCAGCGCCTCCCATATCATGAGAAACAGCAGGATGCCGATGACCGAGAGCATGGCGTCCCGATAGCGGAGCCTGCGGTGCTCCGCCTTCGCCCGGGAGACCAGCTGTTGGTTAGTCATTTCGGCGTTATTCATACGTAACTGTATCCCTCAACTTTCTGAATGAACCTTATATCTCTTGCGTTCGAAAATGCGGGCCGGCCTTGAAGGCCGGCCCGCGGCTGAAGCTTATGGTTTTCTGCCCTTCCGGGTGCTCAGCGGCCCAGGAGCTCCTTGACCTCGAGGGCGACGGAGTTGTCGACCTTGCCGTCCTTGAGCCAGGCGGCGCGCTGCTCGACGGTGTAGTTGCCCTCGTTCAGGAAGAAGTTGTAGCCCTGGAGGATGTCCTCCTCGACAAGCAGGAGGTTGCGGCCGGCCTCTTCGTTATACTCGCCCTCGGTGGTGAAGCGCTCGATGAACTCGTCCACGGTCGGGCCGGCGTACCACTCGACGGTGCGCTTGGCGACGTCCTCGGTGCAGAGGAAGCCCTCTTCCATGCAGTGGTCATAGTAGATGGAGGCGGCCTCGTCGGGGTTCTCGTAGGTCCACTCGGTGGCCAGGCGGCAGACGGCGACCATGGTGCTCACCAGGGTGTGGTTCTCCTCGAGGAAGTCGGGGTGGACAAAGCTGCCGCAGATGGGCGCCACGCCGAGGGTGCCCGCGTCGGTGACGCGCACGTAGCCCGCGTCCTCGGCGGAGAAGGCGATGGCGTTCCAGCAGCAGAGTACGTCGCCGGTGCCGCCGGAGAAGACGGTCAGGGCGTTGGCGTTGTCGGCGTTGATGCTCTCAACATCGGCCAGGCTGAGGCCCAGGGTGTTGAGGTAGGCGGAGAGGACGAACTGCGCGGTGGTGCCCAGGGCGTAGACGCACTCGGCGCCCTTCCAGACCTCGGGGTTCTCGGGGTCCTTGGCTATCTCGGAGTCGGGGCGCACGAAGATGGCCATGTTGTCCTCGTAGTCGGTGTTCTCAATGAACACATAGTCGTAGGTGGAGAGGCCGGTGGCGATGCCGCCCAGGCCGAGCGTGCAGATATCCCAGTCGTTGCCCGCTTCGAGCATGGCCGGGCCGCCGGTGAACCACATGAACTCGGCGTCGATGTTCAGGGCGTCGAGGACGCCGAGCTGCTCGGCGAAGTAGGCCATGTAGGAGTGGACGGAGCCGGTGAACAGGCCCATGCGGATGTGCTGGGTCTCCTCAAAGGGAGTGAGGCCCCAGGTCAGCTCCTCGTCGGTCTCGCCCGCGGGAGCGGTCTCCTCGCCGGCAGGGGTGGTCTCCTCAGTCTCGGCCTCGCCGCAGGCGGCCAGGGCGAACACCATGCACAGGGCAAGGAGCAGAGCAAGAAACTTCTTCATTTTTTACTTCCTTTCTACGCAAAATTGTTTTCAGGAAAACTGTTTTCATTTTCTACGCAAAGGCATGTTTCGTCAACTAGAAAAATAGCAATCGTTTGCGTTGTGCATTATGGACAAATCAATTGAAGGAGGGCTGCGGGGCCTTGACTTCATTTGCCGGTTCATATTAAGATAATTAGGTTAAAGGCAGAAATAGAAATATTATTAAGCGAAACGTCGCGAAACGAGGGGAAATATGAGTACAATCAAGGACGTGGCAAAGCTCGCCGGGGTCTCGCCCTCCACGGTGAGCCGTGTGCTCAGCGGCAGCGGGCCGTCCGCCGCATCGGAGAGGACGAAGGAAAAAATCTGGGAGGCCGTGCGCCGGACGGGCTATCAGGCCAACGAGACGGCGCGGAAGCTCCGGAAAACCGCGCCGGAGGCGGGCGAGCCGGAGCAGACCATAGACTGCATACTGGCCCGCGAGCTCGACGCCTTCATAGATCCCTTCCTATACTCGCTCCGCAGGAATATGGAGGAGGATCTATTCAAAAACGGGTACCGCCTCCGCGCGCAGTTCGGGATTTCCGACATGGAGCGGTATCTGAGCGACGACTGCCGCCGCGACGCGGCGATAATCCTCGGCCGCGTGGACATGCAGAGCCTCAAAATTATAAAGAATAACTACCGCCACCTCATATATACGGGCCTCCAGGACCTCGATTTGGGCATAGACAGCGTTATCTGCCGCGGCTACGACGCCATTTCTACCGCCATCGACTATCTGACCGGCCTGGGCCACAGGCGCATCTGCTACCTCGGGGAGACGAAGAACGAGGAGCGGTACACCGCCTACGTCGACAAGTGCCGGGAGCTCGGCCTGGGCTTTGACAAGAGCCTCGTCGT
The DNA here is from genome assembly GCA_018716795.1 of Candidatus Scatomorpha merdipullorum. Classification (GTDB taxonomy): domain Bacteria; phylum Bacillota; class Clostridia; order Oscillospirales; family Oscillospiraceae; genus Scatomorpha; species Scatomorpha merdipullorum. Next base: position 10,137 of record DVJK01000161.1, read on the forward strand.
CGACGTGCCCTTCACTCCCAGCGACAGCTACAACGGCCTTAAGAAGGCGGTGGAGGCCGGGCTCGACTGCACGGCCATCATCTGCGCCAACGACGCCTCGGCCCTCGGCGTCATGAAGCTGCTCAAGGAAAAGCGCATCGCCATCCCCACGGCCATGTCCGTCATAGGCGTCAACGATATGGAGAACACCCGCTTCCTCGAGCCGATGCTCACAACCCTCTCGGTACACACCGCCGAGATGGGCGGCCACGTCGTGCGGCTGCTCATAGACCGGATAAAAAAGCGGCATTTCACGCCCGTCAAGCTCTATATACCAAGCCACCTCATAATCCGGGACTCCTGCGCCCCGCCGCTCTGAGCCGTACTGCGCCGCGGAAAACGTTTGTTTCCGCGGCGATTTCATGCGCTCGTTCAATTGAATTTTGCAGGTTACACAAAGAAAACGTTTGCGTTTTTTACGTTTGACTTTGCGAAGGCCCCTGTCGTATGATTTTTTCAAAGAAATACGTGCAAACGCACAAAAGGCCCGGCTTGACGGAGGGCCTTGAGCAGATCAAACGACGGAGGTAATATTCAATGAACGGTCAGGAGATGAGCCGGAGCGCCATGCTGCTGCGCAGCGCCACCCGCGCTTACGAGTGCCCGCAGCGGTATATCCAGGGCCCGGGCGAGCTTGAGAACATTTTCGTTTACGCAAAAAGGTACGGCAGCCGTTTGCTCTTCATCATTGACGGCGGCATTTTCGACATGGTCGCCGGCGTGCTGAAGGGCGTGGAGGACTTGAACGGGTGCCGGTATGAGCTGACCGCCTTCTCCGGCGAGTGCTGCCGGGAGAACGTGGACGCTCTGGCCGACGCGGTCCGCGAGCACGAGTGCGACGTGCTTGTCGGCGTGGGCGGCGGCAAAGCCCTGGACGTGGCGAAGCTCGTGGCCGATCAGGTGGATATGCCCCGGATTATAGTGCCCACCTCCGCCTCCAGCGATGCGCCGGCGGCGGACTGGGCGGCGGTGTACACCGCCGAGGGCGTCCACATCTCCGGCGTGGCCACCCGGCGCAGCACGGAGCTGGTGCTGGTGGACTCCGCGATAGTGGCCAAGGCGCCCGCGCGGCTCTTCTCCGCCGGCATCGGCGACGCGCTCGCCACCTGGTATGAGGCCAAGGCCTGCTTCGACGCCACTGCGCCGAACTGCCTGGGCTTCATGAGCACGCGCACCGCCATGGCCCTCTCGCGCGAGTGCCACGAGATACTGATGCAGGACGGCCTCGCCGCGCTCGCGGCGGTCAAGGCCGGCGTCGTGACGCCCGCGGTGGAGAACGTGATTGAGGCGAACATCCTCCTGAGCGGCCTGGGCTTCATAAACGGCGGCCTGGCCGGCAGCCACGGCTTCCACAACGGCTTTTCCAACATCCACGGCACCAAGCGCTGCCTCCACGGCGAGATAGTGGCCTTCGGCCTCGTCTGCGAGCTGGTGCTTGAGAACGCGCCCAGCGCTACGATAGAGGAGACGATTGACTTCCTCCACAGGGCCGACCTGCCAGTAACCCTCGCCGAGATTGGCATAGAGGGCACGGAGGAAGAGCTTGAAATCATCACCGAGCACACCATGAACAGGAACGCCCTCATCCACCACGAGCCCGTCGTCGTGACCAAGGACGCGCTCAAGGCCGCCATAGTCGCCGCCGACCTCGCCGGCAGGGCGTACCTCGCCAAAATCTGAGATTTTTCTTCCTACACGGCATGAGACTGTCTAAAAAGGCCTCGACGGCCTTTTTAGACAAAAAGGTCCCCCGGCCCTTAGGGCCGATGGAGACCGGCGCTTCGCTGCGCGCAAAGAAATCTGCCGGCCCGAGGGCCGGCAGATTTTTCACACTCCGCTCCGCGAGAGGTATTTTCGTCCGCGTACACGCCGCCGCCGAAAATGTATCTCAATCTATTTCGCCGCAAGCGGCGAAACCTAAGGCGAGGCTATTTTGATAAAACAGGGGTCCGCCGCCTCTTTTTGAGGCGGCGGGCCGGTTTATTTTATTGGGCGCTCAGCCGTGCGCGTCCAGCCAGGCCTTGGCGGAGGCGGCGACGGAGCGGAGGGTTTCGCCGTCGAAGGGGTCGCCGAGGCCGGCGCCCTCGAGAAGCTCGCGGAAGGTCCGGGTTCCGGCGGGGCGGGCGTAGGCCATATACCGGCTCCACGCCTCCTCCGGGGCCCGCTCGATGAGGGCGCGGAACTCGAGGGCGACGGTCTGGGCGAGGCAGTAATCTATATAGTAGAAGGGGTTTTCGTAGATGTGCCTCTGCCGCTGCCAGGCGCGGCCGGAGGCGTAGAAGCCGAGCTCGTCCTCGGGCTTCAGCCAGGGCATATACTCGCGCTGGAGCGAGAGCCAGCAGGCGCAGCGCTCCTCGCACGTCCAGGCCGGGTGCTCATAGCACTCGTGCTGGAAGTGGTCGACCAGGGCTCCGTAGGGGATGAAGGTCAGCGCGTCGGCCAGGTGCTGCCAGCGGAATTTGTCCGCGTCCGCGCCGAAGAAGAGCTCCGCGCGGGCCTCGGCGAAGAACTCCATGCTCATCGAATGCACCTCGCAGGCCTCGAGCGTGGGCCAGCGGCTCGCGGCGGGGAGTATATCCCGCGCCTCGTAGGCGGCGAAGGCGTGGCCCGCCTCGTGGGTTATGACCTCGACGTCGCCGCAGGTGCCGTTGAAGTTTGCGAAGATGAAGGGCGCCCTGAACTCCGGAAGGCTGGTGCAGTAGCCGCCGCCGGCCTTCCCGGGCCG
>DVJK01000162.1 GCA_018716795.1 Candidatus Scatomorpha merdipullorum
AGCCCGCGTCGCAGAGCTTGCGCGTCTGCGCGCCCTTGTCGTTCGAGCGGCAGCCGACGAGCACGCGTTGCTCGTAGGGCACCTTCTGGATAATCTGCTTGGGGCAGGCGGAGGCGCAGGCCATGCAGGCGGTGCACTTCTCGCGGTCGACGACGGCGACGCCGTTTTCGATGTGCATCGCGCCGAACTGGCAGGCGCGGACGCAGTTGCCGAAGCCGATGCAGCTGGACTGACAGGCCTTGGGGCCCTTGTTGCCGAAGCGCATGGCGGCGACGCAGTCCTTGGGGCCCTCATACTCGAAGAAGAGCTTCGCCGTGTCGCAGCTGCCGGAGCAGGGCACGTAGGCGACGTATTTGACCTCGGCGACGGCGTCGAGGCCCATGATGGCCGCGACGGCTTCCGCGGTCTTCTTCCCGCCGGGGCCGCACTTGTTGGGAGGCGCCTCGCCCGCGACGACCGCCGCGGCGTATGCGTCGCAGCCCGCGAAGCCGCAGCCGCCGCAGTTGGCGCCCGCGAGACACTCGCGCACCTGGCTTATCCTCTCGTCCTCCTCGACGAAGAATATCTTTGCGGCGAAGGCGAGCAGGCCGCCGAAGACGGCGCCGAGGACGCCGAGCACAAGGATGGCGTAGACTATGTTCATGATATCCATATCTCTGCCTCCTTACGCGATGCTCATGCCGGAGAAGCCCATGAAGGCCAGCGCCAGCAGGCCGGCGGTGGTCAGGGCTATCGGGAAGCCCTCAAAGCTCTCGGGATAGTCGGCAAACTGGAGACGGTCGCGCACGGTGGCGAACAGCACGATGGCCAGCATGAAGCCCAGGCCGCCGGTGATACCGTAGACGACGCTCTCGATGAAGTTGTAGTCGTTCTGCACGTTCAGCAGCACGACGCCGAGGACGGCGCAGTTCGTGGTGATGAGCGGCAGGTAGATGCCGAGCGCGGTGTACAGGCTGGGAATGCTCTTCTTGAGGAACATCTCGACGAACTGCACGAGCACGGCGATGACCAGGATGAAGGCCAGCGTGCTCATGTAATCGAGGCCGAGCTGGACGAGCAGCAGGTTGACCGCGTAGCATATCGCGCTCGCGAGGCCCATGACGAAGGTGACCGCGATGCCCATGCCGACGGCGGTGTCGACCTTCGTGGAGCAGCCCAGGAAGGGGCAGCAGCCGAGGAACTGCGAGAAGATGAAGTTGTTCATCAAAATCGCGCCGAGCGCGATTGTCAGTATGTTCATACCCATTACTCAGCAGCCTCCTTTGCTTCGGCGGCAGGGGCCGGGACTTCAACCTTGGCCGCGCGGGCGGCCTTTTCCTTCTTCTCCGCGCTCTTGCGCAGGGCGAACTGCATCGCGGCCAGCAGGCAGGCCAGCGTGAGGAAGCCTCCGAAGGGCATTATCAGGATGGTCGCGCCGAAGTTCTCGGGGAAGATGCGGATGCCGGCGGCGGAGCCGTCGAGCGTCACGTTCAGCGCACCGTTGACTATCTCGAAGATGCCGGTGCCGAAGGTGCCGGAGCCGAGCAGCTCGCGGATGAGGCACATGCAGACGAGGACGACGGTGTACCCAAAGCCCTGGAAGATGCCGTCCCAGAAGCTCGGGCCTATCGGCTCGTGCTGGCAGAAGGCCTCGGCGCGGCCGATGATGATGCAGTTGACGACGATAAGCGGGATGAAGACGCCCAGCGACGCGCTCAGCGCCGGGATATAGGCCTGCAGAAGCAGGTCGACAATCGTGACGAAGCCGGCGATGACCACGACGAAGATTGCGAGGCGTATGTCGTTCGGGATGGCCTTGCGCAGCGCGGAGATGGCCACGTTGCAGCAGGTCAGGATGATAAGGACGGAGAGGCCCATGCCCAGGCCGTTGAACAGCGTCGTCGTGATGGCCATGGTGGAGCACATGCCGATGCGCTGGACGAGGACGGGGTTATTGGTGATAAGGCCTTCCTTGAACTGTTGCTTTATACTCATTTAGCGGCCCTCCTTTAACCCAATGCCTTGCAGGCGGCGATGGCCATGTTGCCCGCGTCGGCCATGGCCCTGGAGGATATGGTCGCGGCGGTGATGGCGTTTACCGTGCCGCCGTCCTTCGTGACGGCCATGCCCTCGGTCTGGCCGACGAGGCTCGCGAGGAAGTCGTCCTCGGTTATCTTCGCGCCGAGGCCGGAGGTTTCGGCGTGGTCGATAACGCTTGCGCCGGTGATGGAATAGTCCTCGGCGCTGACGCCGAAGGCGGCGGTTATGGAGCCCTGCGCGCCGGAGAAGGTCAGCTCGACGACCCAGCCGGCGTCGCCCGCGGCGGAGAGCGCGTCGACGTTCGAGAACACGGGATCCTCCGCGTCGAAGGCGATCTCGGCGTACCCGCTCTCGCTGGGCAGGACGGCGTTGTATGCGGCCTCGGTCTTGAGGCGCTGCTGCTCGGCTATGCGGTCCTCGGTGAGGCCGTTGACGAGGCCGAGCACGCCGCTTGTGATGGCGGAGACGGCGAAGAGTATGATCGCGAGGCGGACGATGGGGTTCATGCCGCGCGCTTTCTTGATTTCAGTCATTACGCAGCGCCCTCCTTCGCTTTTTTCTTGGCCTCCTTGGCGGCGGCCTTTTTGGCCTTGATGTCCTCCTTGCTGACGCCGAACTGACGCGGGCGCATGGCCTTGTCAATCGCCCAGGTGCAGCAGTTCATGATGAGGATGGCGTAGCTGACGCCCTCGGGGTAGGAGCCGAAGTACCGTATCAGGACGGTTATCGCGCCGCAGCCCACGCCGTAGAGCAGCTGGCCCTTGAGGTTGACGGGGCTGGTGGAGTAGTCCGTCGCCATGAAGAAGGCGCCGAGCATGAGGCCGCCGGAGAGGAGGTTATAGAGCATCCAGTCGACGCGGCCGTAGCCCTCGCAGCCGAAGATGAGCGTCAGGACGGCGACGGTGCCGATGAAGGCGGCGGGGATGCGCCAGGTGATGACCTTGCGGATAAGCAGATAGGCCGCGCCGATAAGGATGGCCAGCGTGCTTATCTCGCCGATGCTTCCGGGGATGCCGCCGAGGAACATGTTGAGGAAGTTATAATACTCGGGCAGGGCCTCGCCGGCGTGCATGTAGCTCAGCGGGGTGGCCATCGAGGTGCCGTCGACCACGCCCCGCATCGCGCCGGGGACGGCCCAGTTGGTCATGTAGGCCGCGTAGGCGGCGGTGAGGAAGGCGCGGCCGGCCAGGGCGGGGTTGAGGAAGTTCTTGCCGATGCCGCCGTAGAGCTGCTTGACGACCACTATGGCGAAGAAGGAGCCGATAAGCCCCACCCACCAGGGCGCGCTCGAGGGCATGACGCAGGTGAGCAGCATGCCGGTGACGACGGCGGAGAGGTCGCCGACGCTGGTGTTCTTCTTGAGGAGCTTGCGGTATCCCCACTCAAAGAAGACGCAGGCCGCGACGTTGACGGCGAGCAGCACCGCCACGTTCAGGCCGAACATATAGGCGCCGACGCCCAGGGCCGGGACCAGCGCGATTATAACGTCGAGCATTATCCTGCCCGTATCGCGCGGCGTCCTGACTATGGGGTTTGAGGTCACCTTGAAAAGCTTTTTCTCTTCCATTATGCACCGGCCTCCTTTCCCTCGGCGGCCATCTTCGCCTTTTCGGCGGCCACGGCGGCGTTAATCTTCGCGGCCTCGGCCTTGGCCTTTTCCTCGGCGCGGTGGGCGTTGATCATGGCCTTGCCGAGCTTGAAGGTGTGCGTGAGCGGGAGCCTGCCCGGGCAGCCCCAGGAGCAGGAGCCGCACTCAAAGCAGTCCATGACGTGATACTCCTCCATCTTGCGGATGTCGCCCTTCTGCACGTACATATACATATACATGGGCTCGAGCTTCATGGGACAGTGCGCGATGCAGTTGCCGCAGCGGATACAGGTGGGCGTCTCGCTCTCGCGGTTCATGTCGCTGCTGAAGAGCAGGAGCCCGCTCGCGCCCTTGATGGAGCCGGCCGCGGGGTCGGCCACGCAGATGCCCATCATGGGCCCGCCCATGCAGATGCGCTCGACCTTGTCCATATCCGCGCCGGCCTCGGCGAAGATATGCTCCAGCGGGGTGCCGAAGCGGACGAGCAGGTTCTGCGCCTCGCTCACGCAGTCGCCGGCGACGGTGACCACGCGCTCAATCGAGGGGACGCCCTCGTAGCAGGCGCGGTAGATAGTGTAGCAGGTGTAGGTCGAGACGACGTTCGCGCCCACGCCGCTGGGCAGCCCGCCGGGCTTGACCTCGCGGTTGGTGTTCGCCTTGACCTGAAGCTTCTCGGCGCCCTGCGGGTACTTGACCTCCTCGGGCACTATCTCGACGCCGTACTTGGCCGGGTCGAAGCTCATGAGCAGGTCAATCGCGTCCTGCTTGTTCTTTTCGATGCCGTAGTAGCATTTGTCCAGCCCGTGGGCTATGCGCACGAGCTCGATGCCCTTGAGCAGCTCCTCCGGATGCTCGAGCATCGTCCGGTGGTCGCCGCAGAGATAGGGCTCGCACTCCGCGCCGTTGATGACGAGCGAGTCAATCTTCCCGCGCGCGCCCTGAATCTTGAACGCGGTCGGGAACATCGCGCCGCCCATGCCGACGACGCCGGCCTCGCGTATGCGTTTGATGATGGCGTCGGGGTCCTTGAGCTCAGCTTCGCTGAGCGGCTTCATGTCTTCGCAGGGCGTGTCCTGAAAGTCGTTTTCAATCACGACGGACACGACCATGTCGCCGAGCATATGCCTGCGCGGCTCGACAGCCACGACCTTGCCTGAGACCGTGGCGTGTATGGGCGCGGAGACCGGCGCGTCGTTCACGCCGATAACCTGGCCCACCGTGACGGTATCCCCCACCTTCACCGTAGGTTGGTCGGGCGCGCCGATGTGCTGTACCATCGGCAGCACTACCTGCTTTGGCGGAGCGATAGGCTTCACGGGCGTCTTCGCCGCGGTCTTGGCATAGTCCGGGTGCACACCGCCATAGTACTTATAGGGCATGAGCATCACCTCTCATAGATCTTACAGCATAAATATAGTATCACGTTTGTCATTTTGTGTCCAGCAAATATGACGCAAATACACCATTTTTCCAAGATTATTTCTTAACAAGCTTGAGAAATCCTTGACGATTGCAGAGTTAGAGCCATAATAAGTAAAAACTCCGCCGTAAAGGCGGGATTTTACATTTTTCGTGCCTCAGTGCGCTTGTTAAATGACAAACGCTTTTGTGCAGTCTGACGGTTGACGAAATTGCCGTCTTTGCAAGAGGGCCGGGATAGTGTACAATATAGGCGGAAGACATGCGAAACGGAGGAGTGCGAATGCTGCTGACGAAATGGGGCGAGGCGCTGGACCGCGAGCGGCCCCTGCCCGAGTATCCGAGGCCGCAGCTCAGGCGCGAGAGCTTTCTGAACCTCAACGGCGTCTGGGACTGCGCCTTCACGCGCGAGAACGCGGAGCCCTATGAATACGACGGCGAGATTGTCGTTCCCTTCGCGCCGGAGAGCGCGCTGTCCGGCGTGGGCCGGGCGCTCATGCCGGGCGAATACCTCTGGTACCGGCGCTGCTTCGAGCTGCCGGAGGGCTTCAACGCCGGCCGGGTGCTGCTGCACTTCGGCGCGGTGGACCAGTGCGCGCGCGTCTGGCTCAACGGGCAGGACGTCTGCGTCCACGAGGGCGGCTTCCTGCCCTTCTCGGCGGACATAACCGAGCTGCTCTGCGAGGGCGAGAACGTCCTCGTCGTCCGCGTCACGGATGATACGGACCGCTCCTTCCGCACGCGCGGCAAGCAGAAGCTCAAGCCCGGCGGGATATGGTACGGCCCGGTCAGCGGCATATGGCAGACCGTCTGGTGCGAAAGCGTGCCGGAAAACCACATCTCTTCCCTTTTCATAAGGCCGGAGCTTGAAAGCGGCTCGGTGGAGATAACCTGCGGCGGCGAGGGCACGGTCCGCGCGGTGATAGACGGCGGCGCGGCCTTCGAGTTCGCCGCGGGCGAGGGCGCGCTCCTCAAGCTCGAGGACGTAAGGCCCTGGACGCCCGAGACGCCGAACCTCTATAAGCTCGAGCTCACGCTGGGCGAGGACCGGGTGGAGAGCTATTTCGCCCTGCGCAGCGTCGGGATAGGCGAGGACCGCCGGGGCGTGAAGCGCCTCACGCTCAACGGGAAGCCCTATTTCATGAACGGCCTGCTCGACCAGGGCTGGTGGCCCGACGGGCTGTACACCGCGCCGAGCGACGAGGCCCTGGCCTTCGACATCGCGGCGGCCAAAGCCATGGGCTTCAACACCCTGCGCAAGCACGTCAAGGTCGAGCCCGCGCGATGGTACTACCACTGCGACCGGCTGGGAATGCTGGTCTGGCAGGACATGCCCAACGGCGGCGGGAGCTACTCCGCCGTGACCGTCAGCGCGCCGCTGCTCACCGGCGCGCACAGCCGCGACAGCAAGTACGGCAAATTCGCCCGGCGCGACAAGCGGGGCCGCGCGGAGTTCCGCGAGGAGCTGCTGGACATGGTCTCGCACCTCTACAATTCGCCGAGTATCGTCATGTGGGTGCTCTTCAACGAGGGCTGGGGCCAGTTCGACTCCGACGCGCTCGCCGCCGCCGTCGCGGAGATAGATCCCACCCGCCTCATCGACCGCGCCAGCGGCTGGCACGACCAGGGCACGGGCGAGCTCCGGAGCATACACCTCTACTTCGACGACTATAAGTACAAGCCCGACAAGGCGGGCCGCTGCGTCATACTCAGCGAATTCGGCGGCTACTCCCTGCCCGTGCCCGGCCACGCCGTGACGGACAAGCCCTTCGGCTATAAGAAGTTCCGCGAGCCTGACAAGTACCGCCGCGCGCTCACGCTCCTCTACGACGGGCAGATACGCCCGGCCTGTATGCAGGGCCTCGCCGCCGCGGTGTACACCCAGCTCACGGACGTGGAGACCGAGCTCAACGGCCTCATAAGCTATGACCGCCGCGTCATAAAGCTCGCGCCCGAGGACATAAAGCGGATTATCGCCATGCCGGGCGTCATCTGAAAGCAAAAAAGAACCGGTCGAAAGACCGGTTCTCTTTTTTGACCCGTTCCGCGCTCTATGGGCCGCGGGGCGGGAGATTATCTGTTCTCGGGCAATCAGCCGAGGACCTTTTTGGAGCGCTTGCTGCCGTAGACGAGGAGGGCGGCCACGTAGAAGACCATGAAGCAGACGCCGATGATGTAGGCGATGTTCCAGGGCAGGTGGAAGCCGATGGTCGCGTTGGCAATGAAGCTGGAGCAGATGAAGGAGTAGAACGCGCCCGGGATAAGCGGGATCCAAACCCACTTGCTCTTGCCGTTCTCGAACATCCAGACGGTAATCGCGAGGAAGGCGAACAGGCTCAGGGTCTGGTTGCTCCAGGCGAAGTAACGCCACAGGATGTTGAAACCGTCGCTGTTGAACTTAGCCCAGACAATGATGGCCGCAACGAGAGCGAAGACAGGGACGGCGAGCATCATGCGCTTGCCGTTGCTCTTCTGCTCGAGATGGAAGGTGTCGGCGAGGGACATGCGCAGGGAACGCAGCGCAGTGTCGCCGGAGGTGATGGGCAGGACGATAACGCCGATGATGGCGATAATGCCGCCGACGTTGCCGAGGATGTCCTTGCAGACAACGCCGACAGCCGCGGTAGCACTACCGGCAACGACCGGCTGCAGGCCGAGGTTGTAGACGCCCATGGCGCCGCCGGCCCAGACCATGGCGATGAAGCCCTCGAGGATCATCATCCAGTAGAAGGTGGAGAGACCCTGACGCTCGCTCTTCATGGTACGGGAGATAATGGCAGTCTGGGTGGAGTGGAAGCCAGAGAGAATGCCGCAGGCGACCGTCACGAAGAACACGGGCAGGAAGTGGCCGCCGGCTACAGTGTATTCCTGTATGGAGCCGGCCACCGTTCCGGTGCCGCCGTCGGTGAAGAAGCCGCCGAAGTACTCGGTGTAGTTGAACTTGTCGCTTATCCACGGGGTATCCCATATCTCGAGCAGCGGGTACTGGTGGGCAAAGATGCCTATGAACACGCCGACAGCGGAGAAGAGCAGGATGGCGCCGAAAATCGGGTAGATGCGGCCGATTATAGCGTCTATCGGGAAGACGGTGGCGACCAGGTAGTACAGGAAGATAACGCCGTAGATTACCCAGGTAGCCCAGTCGTCGATAGCGCCGGAGCGGCCGAAGACCTGAGTCGCAGCGATGTCGCCGGGGGTGTAGACGAACACGGCGCCGACGAGGAGGAGCAGCAGGCTCAGGAAGACGTTGTAGACCGCGAAGACACCCTTGTTGGAGTACTTCTTGATCATGTCGGGCATCTGGGTGCCGCCGTCACGCAGGCAGATCATGCCGCTGAAGTAGTCGTGCATGGCGCCGCCGATAACGTTGCCTATCGGGATGGTGATGAAGGCGATGGGCCCGAAGAGGATGCCCTGGATGGGCCCGAGGATGGGGCCGGTGCCCGCGATGTTAAGCAGGTTTATAAGGCTGTTCTTCCAGCCGCGCATGGGGACGTAGTCAACGCCGTCGCCCTTCGTGTAGGCCGGAGTCTGGCGGTCGTCAGGACCAAAGACGTGCTCGCAGAGCTTGCCGTACAGCGCAGCGCCGACGAACAGAATAACCAGACCGATGATAAAGGTTACCATAAACTCACACTCCTTTTAGTTTTTGTTGCCTCTCTTAGGTCTGATATGAAAGTCAAGCCTTGCATCTCCGTCCGCCGCCATAGACCGGCTCGCGGAGCGCCGGAGAACCCCTGTTCCCCCGGAGCTTGTATTTCATACAACTTGTGAGCTGCGGCGGGTGCCGCCGTTACATTGTGTTC
>DVJK01000163.1 GCA_018716795.1 Candidatus Scatomorpha merdipullorum
GGCCAAGAACGCCCGGCAATGAGGGCCCTGACGCGGGTTACGGCGGCGGCGCTGCTTGCGGCGCTGCTGCTTTTCGCCGCGCCCGTGCTGGCCGCGGGCAGCTCCGCGGACCCGCTTGTGACCGTGAGCTCGGCCGAGCGCTGGGCCGAGGGCGTCCTCTCGGACGTGAAGGACGATATAAGCTCCGCCCTGGCCGGGAACAGCTGCCGCAGCCTTGAGCTCGGCCCCGCCGGACGGCTCCGCCTCGAGGGCGGCGCAAGCCTGGTCCTGCTCGAGGGCTCGGCCCGCATGGAGGTCTCCGGCCGCGTCATAAACGCCAGCCGCGGCGCCGCCGCGGTGAGCGGGAGCGTCAACCCCGGCGAGCTGTACATCGCCGCGCCGGGCAGCTCAGCCTCGCTGAGCGGAAACGCCGAAATCCTCGTCTGGGGCGGCGCGAAGCTCGTCGAGGGCGCGGAAATGTCCTTCACCGACGTCGCCGAGGGCAGCTGGTACTACGACTATGTCCGCTCCGCCGTGGCCGCCGGCCTTATCGACGGCGTCACGGAGACGACGTTTGAGCCGGAGAGCGGCTTCACCCGCGCCCAGGCGGTCAAGATTGCCGCCTGCCTGCACCAGTATTACCACACCGGCTCCGTCACGCTGACGAACGGCGCGGAGTTCTGGGCCTCGACCTATATTGAATACGCGGTTTCGAACGGCGTCGCCGCGGAGAAGTACGCCTCCATGGGCGTTTCGGAGCTCAACGCGCCCATAAACCGCCTGGATTTCGCCCTGCTCTTCTACTACGCCATGCCCGAGAGCGAGTACGCGCCCATCAACAGCGTCGTCCTCATCCCGGACGTCACCGCCGACAGCGCCGGGGCCGCGGAGATATACACGCTCTACCGCGCCGGCATCCTCGACGGCAAGGGCGAAGACGGCTCGTATGAGCCGCAAAGCGGCATCCGCCGCTGCGAGGCCGCCGCCATCCTCGCGCGTATGCTCGACGAGAGTCTGCGCGTCGCCGCGTAAATTGAAATTTTGGCCCTCGGTCCGCCGAGGGCCTCATCTTTTGCCCTTGACTCTATAACGATTATAGAGTTTACAATGGGCTCAGGACAGCGCGCCGGGCCCCGGCGGCAAAACGACAAAGGAGGAGAAACATGTATAATCAGAAGGCATACGCCCTCGGGAGCGTCCGCTCCTATATCCGCGAGGTGTTTGAGTACGGCAGGCAGCAGGCCAAGCTGGTCGGCGAGGAGAACGTCTACGACTACAGCCTCGGCAACCCCTCTATACCCGCTCCGGAGCAGGTCAACGAGAGCCTGCACCGCATCCTCAACACCGTCAGCAGCATCAAGGTCCACGGCTACACCAGCGGCCCGGGCGACGACGGCATCCGCGAGGCGGTCGCGGCCAACCTCACGGAGCGCTTCGGCAAGGAGATAAAGCCCGCGAACCTCTTCTTCACCTGCGGCGCGGCCCCGGCGCTCATGAGCGCGCTCACGGCCCTCGCCTGCCCCGGGAGCGAGGTCATAGCCATCGCGCCCTACTTCCCCGAGTATAAGCCCTTCACCGAGTCCGCGGGCAGCAAATTCGTCTCCGTCATGGCCCGGGAGCCGGACTTCCAGCTCGACCTCGACGCCCTTGCGGCCGCGGTGAACGAGCACACCCAGGCCGTCATCATCAACTCCCCGAACAACCCCTCCGGCGCGGTTTTCAGCGCCGAGACGCTCGCCGCCCTCGCCGCGTTGCTGACGGAGCGGAGCGAAAAATACGGCCACCCCATATACATCATCGCCGACGAGCCCTACCGCGAGCTGGTCTACGACGGCGTCGAGGTGCCGTTTATCCCCAACATCTATAAGGACACCATCGTCTGCTACTCCTGGTCGAAGTCCCTCTCCCTGCCCGGCGAGCGCATAGGCTATGTCCTCGTGGCCGACGACGTGACGGATTCCAAGGCCGTCTTCGCCGCCGTGGCCGGCGCGGCCAGGTCGATGGGCCACGTCTGCGCCCCCTCGCTGATTCAGCGCGCGGTGGCGGAGTGCTGCGCCATCATGCCCGACGTCGAGGCCTACGACGTCAACCGCAATCTGCTCTACAACGGCCTCACCGCCGCCGGCTATGAGTGCGTGCGGCCGCAGGGCGCCTTCTACCTCTTCGTCAAGGCCCCGGGCGGCGACGCCCTCGCCTTCGCCGAAAAGGCCAAGCTGAAGAACCTCCTTATCGTCCCCTCCGACGGATTCGGTATGCCCGGCTGGTTCCGCCTGAGCTACTGCGTCTCGAAGGAGATGATTGAGCGCTCCCTGCCCGTCTTCGCCGAGCTCGTCGGCTGAGGCGGCCGGCGCCCCTCCGCCATGCCGGCCGAGGGGCGCCTCGCGCGCATTTTCCGCTTGACAAGCCGCGGGGAATGTCGTATAATACACAGGCTGACTTAGGGGAATAGCTCAGTTGGCAGAGCGACGGTCTCCAAAACCGTAGGCCGAGGGTTCGAAACCTTCTTCCCCTGCCAGAAGTTATCGCCGGAGAGGGCTCGACGCCTTTTCCGGCGATTTGGTTTCCCGCGCCCTCTCGGCCGCGGAATTTGAGCGGGGAAGCGAAAAAATCCCGCTTCGCGCTTGACACGGATTTCGCCGCGTGGTAATATACTAGGGTAAAATGGCTGTGATGGGGAGAAGTAGCGCCCTGAGCCGGTTCAGAGAGACGCCGCCTTCGGCTGTGAGCGGCGTTGCCGGTAAGCGCGTGAAATGCGTCCCGGAGCCCCGGGCGGAGGAAATGCCGCCTGCGTATCGGCCGCGTTAAGGCCGGCCCGGTTATCTGCCGGAGAGTGATAAGCGAGAGTGGAACCGCGTATTAACGCCTCTCATGCCTCAGGGCATGGGAGGCTTTTTGGTATGCGCCCTCCCGCTCAAGCCCTCCAGGCAAATTTCAATTATGGAGGACTGCACACATGTTCATCAACGACCTCAAGGAGACCATCGAGGCCTACAAGGCCCGCGACCCCGCCGCGCGCAGCACGCTTGAGATACTGCTGCTCTACCCCGGCCTTCGCGCCACGGTGAACCACCGCGCGGCGCACTGGTGCTATGAGCACAACCACAAGTTCCTCGCGCGCTATATCTCCCAGCGCACGCGGCACAAGACGGGCATTGAGATACATCCCGGCGCGAAGATTGGGAAGCGCCTGGTGATAGACCACGGCATGGGCATAGTCATAGGCGAGACGACCGAGATAGGCGACGACTGCCTGCTCTACCAGGGCGTCACGCTCGGCGGCACGGGCAAGGACAGCGGCAAGCGCCACCCGACCATAGGCAACAACGTGCTCATAGGCTCCGGCGCGAAGGTCCTCGGCCCCTTCCGCGTGGGCGACAACTCCCGCGTCGCGGCCAACTCCGTCGTCCTGCGCGAGGTGCCCTCGGACGCGACCGCCGTCGGCTCACCCGCCCGCATCGTCAAGCAGAAGGGCGAAAAGGTCAATTACGTCGAAAACGTCGAGCAGATAAACGTCACCGACCCCCTCGTCCAGGAGGTCGTCGCGCTCCGGCGCGAGCTCAATGAACTCAAGGCCGGGCTGGCCGTCCACGATAAAAAGGAGGAAAGCGCATGAAGCTCTACAACAGCGCCACACGCACAAAGGACGAGTTCGTACCCAACCACCCCGACATCGTCAAGATGTACACCTGCGGCCCCACCGTCTACCACTACGCGCACATCGGCAACCTCAGGAGCTATATCATGGAGGACGTGCTGGAGAAATACCTGCGCTACGCCGGCTATAACGTCAAGCGAGTCATGAACATCACCGACGTCGGCCACCTGAGCTCCGACGCCGACACCGGCGAGGACAAGATGCTCAAGGGCGCCAAGCGCGAGCACAAGAGCGTCATGGAGATTGCGAAGTTCTACACGGACGCCTTTTTCTCCGACTGCGCCAAGCTCAATATAAAGACGCCCGACGTCGTCGAACCCGCCACCAACTGCATAGACGAGTATATCAAGATTATCTCCCGGCTCATGGACACCGGCTACGCCTACTTCGCCGGCGGCAACGTGTATTTCGACACCTCGAAGCTCGACAAGTACTATATCTTCAACGACTTCGACGCCGAGGACCTGGACGTCGGCGTGCGCGAGGGCGTCGAGGAGGACACGAACAAGCGCAACAAGAACGACTTCGTCCTCTGGTTCACCAAGAGCAAGTTCGAGGACCAGGCCCT
>DVJK01000164.1 GCA_018716795.1 Candidatus Scatomorpha merdipullorum
GGCGCGGATATGGCTTGACGGCGAGATAACGCAGGAAATTGACCTCACCGCCGTCGTCATCCCCTACGAGTTCGATATAACGACCGAGCTCGGCACGAACCGCGTGCGCGTGGAGCACGGCTCCATTCAGGTCGTCAGCGCCGACTGCCCCGACCAGGTCTGCGTCGATATGGGCCCCATCTCCGGCGGCTACGTGCCCATAGCCTGCGTGCCGCACGAGCTGGTCATAGACATAGTTTCGGAGGACTGAGGATGAAGGCTTCAAGACGCATAGCTCTCATCGCGGCGCTCGCCGCCGTGGCGCTCACCATCTTCGTCGCCGAAAGCCAGATCCCGCCCGTCGTGCCCATGCCGGGCGTGAAGCTCGGGCTTGCGAACATCGTGACGCTCGTGGCCATGGTGCTGCTGAACCGTCGCGACGCGCTCTTCGTGCTCGCCGTGCGCCTCATCCTGGGCGCGGCCTTCACGGGCGGCTTTTCCGCCTTCCTCTTCTCGGCGGTGGGCGGGCTCTTTGCCTACCTCGTCATGGCCGCGCTCGTCGGCCTCTTCCCCGAAAAGCTGCTCTGGGCCGTCAGCGTGCTCGCCGCGCTCGCGCACAACGCCGGGCAGATGCTCGTCGCCGTCCTCGTCACCGGCACGCCCGGCATAATGGTGTACATCCTCCTCCTCGCCGCCAGCGGCGTCGTGACCGGCGTCTTCACCGGCCTGGCCGCGATGTTCCTGGTACGCGCGGTGAGGAAATCCGGCATACTGAAATAAAAATCTCCGCCCCGGGAAAAACCCGGGGCGGAGCGCTTTATTCAGCTTCGCTTTCGGCTTCCTTTTTGACCACCAGCACCTTATCCACCCTCTGCTTATCCATCGCGAGGACGGTGACGGTGAGGTTTTCAAACTCGAACTGCTCTCCCGGCGAGGGGAAGCGGCCGAAGCTCTCTATGGTCCAGCCGCCGACGGTGTCGCTCTCGAACTCCCAGTCGTCCTCGTCGATGCCCATGAGCTCGAGGAAGTCGGAGATGGTCATGTCGCCGTCGAGCTCATACTCGCCCTCCGCCTTTTCGACAACCTCGGCCTCGACCTCGTCGGTCTCGTCCCAGATGTCGCCGACAATCTGCTCGAGCACGTCCTCGAGGGAGATGACGCCCAGCGTCCCGCCGTACTCGTCCGTGACGATGGCGAGGTGCTTTTTCGCGTGGCGCAGCTGGGCGAGCACCTGCGGGAGCTTGACGGTCTTGTAGACGTAGAGCGGCTCCATGAGCAGGGCGCGGATGTCCGGGCGCGGATTGTCCGTCAGCGCCTTAAGGAAGTGGTTGAGATAGAGGAAGCCTATGACGTTGTCTATGCTGTCCTCGTAAACCGGCAGGCGCGAGTGCTTGCTGTTTTCAATCTCGTCGAGGATTTCCTCCCAGTCGTCGTCTATGTCTATGGCGTCGACGTCGACGCGGGCGGTCATGGCCTCGCTGGCGCTGAGCTCGCTGAACTCCAGCGCGCTGCGCAGCAGCTCGCCGCGGCCCTCGGTGAGGACGCTCTCGTCCTCGGCGGTCTCGATGATATTCTGCAGCTCCTCGACGGCGGCCTCGTCGCCCTCGGGCTTTTCCTCGCCGCGCAGGGGCTTTGCGCTCAGCTTCGCGAGGCGGCCCAGCGTCCAGCTCAGCGGCGTCACAATAAGCGTCAGGACGCGCAGCACCCGCGCGAGGCTCAGCGCGAGGCGGTTCGCGTTCTTCGCCGCGACCGTGCGGGGCAGGACCTCGCCGAAGAGCAGTATGAGCAGGAAGGCCCCTATGCCCGCGAGCCAGGCCCAGCGCAGCGAGCCGTCGAGCGCCGCGCCCGCGCAGACGGCCAGGGCCGCGGCGGAGATATTTACGAGGCTGTTGCCCAGAAGTATGGCGTCAACCGTGTCGTCCAGGCGGTCAAGGAGGCGCAGCGCGGTCTTGGCCGAGCGCTTCCCGTCCTCAAGCGCGGACTCTATGCGCAGGCGGTTGGCCTGGGTATACGCGCTCTCGCCCGCGGAAAAGACGGCCGAGAGGCAGAGCAGCGCGACAAAGCCGGCGATGTATCCGCTCATTTCGCCTCGCCCCCTTCCGTATTCTCCTCAGGCTCGGGCAGCACGCGGCAGATGAGCTTGACGATGCGGTTGCGGCGCATCTCGCCGACGGTGACCTGCAGCCGGCCCCAGGTAAAGCTCTCGCGCGTGGAGGGGATGCGGTCAAACTGCTCGTAGGCCCACTCGCCCATGAGCTTGTATTCGTCCCCGTCGGGCAGCTCCCTCGCGTCGAGGCCCAGCTTTTCAAGCGCCTCGCCCACGGGCAGCTCCGCGTCGGCCTCGAAGCGGCCTCCGCCCAGGGGCACGAAGCTCTCCTCCACGACGTCGTCCTCGTCCCATATCTCGCCAACGAGCTCCTCGAGGATGTCCTCGACCGTGACGATGCCCAGCGTGCCGCCGTAGCCGTCGGTGACGACGGCCATGTTGAGCTTTTTGGCGCTCATGAGCTTCAAAAGCTCGTCAATCCTCATGTCGCGCTCGACGAAATAGGCCTCGTCAAGCAGCTCGCCGAGCTGCACGTTCCCGCGGCGGACGATGTATTCGCGTATGTAGCGGCGTATCTGCAGGACGCCGACAATGTTGTCTATGCTCTCGGAATAGACCGGCAGGCGGCTGTGCCGCTCGCGCTTTATGAACTCGAGCACCTGCTTCGGCTCCCAGTCCATGTCCACGGCGGCGACGTCGACGCGCGCGGTGAGGATGTTCTCCGCGGTGAGGTCGGCGAACTGCAGCGCGCTGCTGACAAGCTCCCCTCGCTCCGTGTCCAGGCTGCCGGCGTCGGTCATGTCCTCGATGATGTCGTAGAGCTCATCCTCCGTGACGGAGACCTCCGCGTCGCCGCGCGTGAGCGAGGCTATGGCCCGGCCCAGGCCGTTGAAGACGGCGTATATCGGCCGGAAGAGCGCCGAGAAGAAGCGCAGCGAGCCGGACGAGGCCAGGCAGATGCGCTCGGCGTATTTGAAAGCGATGCGCTTGGGCAGGGCCTCCGCCAGGAAAAACACCAGAAGCGAGGCGCAGACCGCGCCTATCGCCGCCGACCAGAGCGGCCAGCGGCTGACGACGACGGCCGTCGTCAGTACGGAGAGCGCCACCTGCGCGAGATTCGTGCCTATGAGCACCGCGCCGCGCGCCCTCTCCCAGTCGTCGAGCACGCCGAGGGCGCGCCTGACGCGCTTTTCAGAGTCCTCCCTGGCCTTTATGCGTCCGCGCGAGACGCTTTCGAACGCGGCCTCCACCAGGGAAAAATACGCAGCCAGCAGCAGCGTGAATACCGCCGCGGCAATGCACAATGTCGTACTGCCTGTGTCCATTGCGGACAATCACTCCCCGTTTTTTGACGGCGGCCCTCCTTTTTGCGGAGCGGCCGCGTGAGTTTGTTTGGCTCCTCATCCATCTGTATGCCGAAGCACGCAGTTTAACAATTCAAAATTATAGCATTAGCCCATGCTCTTGTCAATTCTCGCCGCCGCTTTCGCCGCGCGCGGCGCCGAAATCCGCCGCGGACGCGCGAAGGAGCCCCAGTCTGCTGACTGGGGCTCCTTCGATCGCGCAATGAAGCGCCGGCCCTCACCGGCCCGGGGCCGGGAGGCCTGAACCGGCCTTGAAAGGCCGCCGGGGCCTTTCAAGCCGGATCTCACACCGCGCGGGTGACCTTTCCGCTGCGCAGGCAGCGGGTGCAGGCGTAGACGTGCTTGGGGCTGCCGTCCACGATGGCCTTGACGCGCTTAACGTTGGGCTTCCAGGTGCGGTTGGAGCGCCTGTGGGAATGGCTGACCTTGATGCCGAAAGCCATGTCCTTGCCGCAGAATTCGCACTTTGCCATTGTATTGCACCTCCGTTCCGGCTTATTTGTTTTTAACAGCCCTAATATAATAGCACCGCGCAGGCCTAAATGCAAGCAAAATTTACTCCCGGACGGCAGAAAAGCCAAAACCGCGCGCCGCGGCCCCTCTCCGCCCCGGCGCGGCCCGCCGGAGGCCCGCGTCCGCGGCGAAGGGCTCCGGCGGCCTTTCCGGCCGGGCGCAAAAAGTGTTGCCAAATCGCAAGGAAATGGTTAAAATATATAAGTAAGCCAAAGCGATTAAAAATACCGCCCGCCGGCCCAGGCCGGAGATAAGGAGGCAGCAGCATGATAAACGACGAATACTCCGTCAGCCTGAGCAGCGTCGCAAGGGAGCAGGGCCTCGCCGTCCTTCACGCGGCGAAGGATTTCGGCTCCGCGCGCGTGCGCACCGCGGACGTGAACCGGCCCGCGCTCCAGCTCGCCGGCTTCTACGACTACTTTGACCCCAAGCGGCTCCAGCTCATAGGCCGCGTCGAGAGCACCTATCTCATGAGCCTGCCGGAGGGCGAGCGGCGCGAGGCGCTCGAGCGCTTCATGCGCTTCGACCTCTGCGCGATAATCCTCTGCCACGGCATAGACGAGATACCCGAGCTCATGGAGTTCGCCGTCAAGTACGACCGCACGATAATGTCCACGAGCGAGGACACCTCCACCTTCATGGCCGACCTCATAAGCATGCTGCGCAACGCCATGGCCCCGCGCGTCACGCTCCACGGTGTGCTTGTCGAGGTCTACGGCGAAGGCCTGCTGATAACGGGCGACTCCGGCGTCGGCAAGAGCGAGACCGCTCTCGAGCTAATAAAGCGCGGCCACCGCCTTATCGCGGACGACGCGGTGGAAATCCGCCGCATCTCCCGCGAGACGCTCATAGGCAAGGCGCCCGCCCTCATACGCTACTACATGGAGCTCCGCGGCATCGGCGTCATAAACGCGCGGCACATCTTCGGCGTCGGCGCGGTGAAGCCGGAGACCGGCGTCGACCTCGTCGTCAACTTCGAGCTCTGGGACGACGAAAAGACCTACGACCGCCTCGGCCTTGAGACCGAGCACACCAGCATACTCGGCGTCGACCTGCCCAGCTACACCGTACCGGTGCGCCCGGGCCGGAACCTCGCCGTCATTCTGGAGCTGGCGGCCATGAACAACCGCCAGAAGAAGATGGGGTACAACGCCGCCGAGGCGCTCGCGCGCGAGCACGACGCCCTCGTCGACTCGGGAAAGGACTTCTGAAATGCCTGATTACACAGCGCTTGCGCGGGAGCTCTCCGCCTCCCTCCCGGCGATGGAGCTGCGCGAATACGAACCCATGAACACGCGCTGCTCGTTCAAAATAGGCGGGCCGGCGCGGCTCATGCTCCTGCCCGGCTCGGCCCGGGACGCGGCGCGCGCCCTCGCCATACTGCGCGCGGGCGACGCGAACGTGCTCATAGCCGGCAACTGCACCAACCTGCTCGTGCCCGACGAGGGCTATATGGGCGCGGTGGTCTGCATGGGCCAGCCGATGAGCTCGCTTGAGAGCCCGGACGGCACGCACATCCGCGCCGGGGCCGGCGCCTCGCTCGCCTCCGCGGCGGCCTACGCCGCCCAGCTGGGCCTCACCGGCCTCGAGTTCGCCCACGGCATACCCGGCAGCGTCGGCGGCGGCTGCGCCATGAACGCCGGGGCCTACGGCGGCGAGCTCAAGGACGCGCTCGAGAGCGTGGAATTCATAGACGAGGACGGGATAATCCGCGTCCTGCCCGTCTCCGAGCTCGGCATGGGGTACAGGCACAGCCTGTTTTCAGACTCCGGCCGGCTTGTGACGAGCGCGCTCTTCCGCCTCGCGCCGGGCGACGGCGAGGAGATACGCGGGAAGATGCGCTCTCTTGCCGAGCGGCGCCGCGCCTCCCAGCCGCTCGACATGCCCAGCGCGGGCAGCACCTTCAAGCGGCCCGAGACCGGCTATGCCGCCGAGCTCATCGACCGCTGCGGCCTCAAGGGCTTCACGATAGGCGGCGCCGCGGTGTCCGAAAAGCACGCGGGCTTCATCGTGAACCTCGGAGGGGCCACCTTCGCCGACGTCACCGCGCTTATCCGCGAGGTGCGCCGCCGCGTCTTCGAGCAGACCGGCGTCCTGCTCGAGCCGGAGGTCAAGATTGTGGAGCCGGTTTCGTAAAAGGGCCGCCGTTTCGGCCTACGGGAGATAAAATGGAGTTTCTTATAATATCCGGGATGTCCGGCGCGGGCAAGAGCCAGGCGGCGGACATACTCGAGGACATGGACTACTACTGCGTAGACAATCTGCCCCTGGCCCTGCTCGGCCGCTTTGCCGAGCTCTGCCTCGCCAGCCGCGGCCGCTATGAGCGCGTGGCCCTCGTCACCGACGTGCGCGAGCGCGAGAGCATCGCGGGCCTCCTGCCCGCCCTCGACGGGCTCTGGGGCATGGGCCTCGACTACCGCATCATGTTCATGGAGGCTGACGTGCCCACGATAGTCCGGCGATACAAGAGCTCGCGCCGCCCTCACCCGATGCAGGAGCCGGGCGGCTCGCTTGAGGACGCCGTGCGCCGCGAGGTCTCCGCCCTCGCAAGCGTGCGCGAGAGGGCCGACTACATAATCAACACCACGGGCCTGAGCTCGGCCATGCTGCAGTCGCGCATACGCGAGCTCCTGAGCCGGACGGAGAAGCGCTTTTCCATCACCGTCACCGCCTTCGGGTACAAGTACGGCCTGCCGATAGACGCAGACCTCGTCTTCGACGTGCGCTTCCTGCCCAACCCGTACTACATCTCCGAGCTCCGCCCGCTCAGCGGCCTGGACGACAAGGTCGCGAGCTTCATCCTCGAGCGGGACGAGGCGAGGGAGTTCATGGACAGGCTCGCCTCCCTGCTGGACTTCATCATCCCGCTCTACGCCGAGGAGGGGCGGTATACCCTGCACATCGCCGTCGGCTGCACCGGCGGGAGGCACCGCTCCGTCGCCGTGGCCAACGCCCTCGCGAAGCGCCTGGCCGGGCGCAGGGAGAACGTCACCGCCGCTTTCCGGGATATCGAGAAGGGGTGAAGCATGAAAACCGACCGTACTCACGCCCCGCGCATCGCCGTCATAGGCGGCGGCACGGGCCTTTCGACCATGCTGCGCGGGCTTAAAAAGCTCTCGCGCGACATAACCGCCATCGTCACCGTCGCCGACGACGGCGGCGGCAGCGGGATGCTCCGCGAGGATTTGGGCATGCCGCCTCCGGGCGACGTGCGAAACTGCATCCAGGCCCTCGCGAACACCGAGCCCATCATGGAAAAGCTTCTGGCCTACCGCTTCACGGAGGGCCGGCTCAAGGGCCAGAGCTTCGGCAACCTCTTCCTCGCCGCGCTCAACGGCATGTCCGACACCTTTGACGAGGCCGTGCGGCGCATGTCGGACGTCCTGGCCATCACGGGCCGGGTCCTGCCCGTCACAAACGAGAACGTCTACCTCGCCGCGGAGTTCTCCGACGGCAGCGAGGCCGTGGGCGAGAGCCATATCGCCGACTTCAAGAAGGGCACAGACAAGCGCATAGCGCGCGTGCGCCTCATACCCGAGCGGCCCAAGGCCCTGCCCGAGGCCGTCCGGGCCATAGAGGACGCGGATATGATAGTCCTCGGCCCCGGCAGCCTGTACACCTCGATTATGCCGAACCTCGTCACGGACGGGATAGCCGAGGCCGTCGCGCGCTCGGACGCGCTGCGCATCTACGTGCTCAACATCATGACGCAGGACGGCGAGACGGAGGGGTACAGCGCCGGCGACCACATCGAGGCGCTGTTCTCGAATTCCGGCGAGCACCTCTTCGACTGGTGCCTCGCCAACAGCCGCGAAATCCCCGCCGAGCTCGCCAAGCGGTACCGCGCCGAGGGCGCCGAGCCCGTCGAGATAGACGAGGAGGCGGTCTACAAGCTCGGCGTGGGCCTTTTGCGCGCGCCGGTGGCCGGCTGGAAGAGCGGCTATGTCCGGCACGATCCGGACGCCCTCGCGCGCGAGCTCATGAGCATATACCGCGCCAAGTCGCACACGCGGGTCTACGGCGAGGAGGGTTGAGCATGTCCTTCTCCTCTGAGGCCAAGGCCGAGCTCTGCCGCGTAAACCGGCGGAAAAAGTGCTGCGCCGTCGCCGAGTGCTACGGCGCGCTGCTCTATTGCAACAGCTTCACCCCGCGCGAGATCCGCGTCATGACCGGGAGCGCGGACTTCGCCGCGCTGCTGCCGCGGCTCTTCAGGCGCGCCTTCGGCGTCGGCTTCGACCGCGTGCCGGAGCCGGGCGCGGCCGGCACGCGCCTCACGCTCCTCATGACCGACCGGGAGAAGATAGCCCGGGTCTTCCGTGCCTTCGGCATGGAGCCGGACGACACGCTCTCGCTTCACATCAACCTCGGCGTGCTGGAAAACGACTGCTGCAAGGCGAGCTTCGTGCGCGGGGCCTTCCTCGCGGGCGGAAGCATCACCGATCCCGCCAAGCGCTATCACCTCGAGCTCGCGACGAACCACGCCGCCGTCAGCCGGGAGATGAGCGCGCTGCTCGGCGAGCTGGGCTTTGAGCCCGGACAGGCCCGGCGCGGCGCGAGCCATCTCAACTATTTCAAGCAGAGCGAGGCCATCGCCGACTTCCTGACCACCGCCGGGGCCGACGTCGCGGCGCTGGAGATAATGTCCGCGCGCGTTGAAAAGGACATGCGCAACGAGATAAACCGCAAGGTGAACTGCGACACCGCGAACGCCGACAAGACCGTCGCCGCCGCGCAGGAGCAGCTCTCCGCCATACGCGCCCTGGAGCTCACGCGCGGGCTTGACAGCCTGCCCGAGGGGCTTCAGCAGGCGGCGCTGCTGCGCATCGCGAACCCCGAGGCCAGCCTCGCCGACCTCGCCGCGCTGAGCGTGCCCGCCGTGACAAAAAGCTGCCTGAGCCACAGGCTGAAGCGCCTCGTCGCGCTCAGCCGCGAGGGAGAGGAGGCCTGAGATGAGCTTCGTCCACCTGCACCTGCACACCGAATACAGCCTGCTCGACGGGGCCTGCCGCATCGACGCCCTCGCCGAGCGCGCGAAGGAGCTCGGCTTCGGCGCCCTCGCCATAACCGACCACGGCGTCATGTACGGCGCCGTCAACTTTTACCGCGCCTGCCGCGCCGCGGGCATAAAGCCCATAATCGGCTGCGAGGTCTACGTCGCCCCGCGCGAGCGCACGGGCCGCGAGTACTGCGTCGACAACCGCTATTCGCACCTCATCCTCCTCTGCAAGGACGAGACGGGGTACCGCAACCTCAGCTATCTCGTCTCCATGGGCTTCATAGAGGGCTTTTACGTCAAGCCGCGCATAGACTGGCAGCTCCTGCGCGAGCACAGCGAGGGGCTTGTCTGCCTCTCCGGCTGCCTCGCGGGCGAGATACCGCAGAAAATAATAAGCGGGCAGTACGACGCCGCGAAGCAGCGCGCGCTCGAGCTGCGCGAGCTCTTCGGCGAGGACTTCTACCTCGAGATACAGCGCCACGGCATACGCGAGGAGGAGAGCGCCGCCGCCGGCCTCCTTCGCATGAGCGACGAGACGGGCATCCCGCTCGCCCTCACGAACGACGCGCACTATATAAATAAGGCCGACGCGCACTTCCAGGACGTGCTCATGTGCATCCAGACGGGCAAGACCGTCTCCGAGGCCGAGCGAATGCGCTTCGAAACGCAGGAGTTCTACCTCAAAAGCGAGGAGGAGATGCGCGCCCTCTTCCCCGAGCGGCCCGAGGCCGCGGACAACACGGTCAAAATAGCCGAAAAGTGCAGCTTCGACTTCGAATTCGGGCACTACCACCTGCCCCGCTTCCGGCTGCCCGAGGGCGAGAAGGACAGCTTTGAATACCTCAAAAAGCTCTGCGAGGCCGGCTTTGAAAAGCGCTACGGCCCCGGGCGCGAGGACGTCCGCCGCCAGCTTGGCTATGAGCTCGACATGATAAGGCGCATGGGCTTTGTGGACTACTTCCTCATCGTCTCCGACTTCATCGGCTACGCCAAGGCCCAGGGCATCCCCGTCGGCCCCGGCCGCGGCAGCGCGGCGGGCAGCGTCGTGAGCTACTGCCTCTTCATAACCGACGTCGACCCGATAAAATACAGCCTCTATTTCGAGCGCTTTCTGAACCCCGAGCGCGTCAGTATGCCGGACATAGACATCGACTTCTGCGTGCGCCGCCGCGGCGAGGTCATTGAGTACGTCAACCGCAAATACGGCCGCGACCACGTCGCGCAGATTGTCACCTTCGGCACCATGGCCGCGCGCCAGGCCGTGCGCGACACGGGCCGCGCGCTGGACATGAGCTATGCCGAGTGCGACGCCGTCGCCAAGCAGGTGCCCTTCGCCCTTGGCATGACGCTGGGCGAGGCCCTGCAGCTTTCAAAGCAGCTGCGCGACATGTACGAGGGCCAGGAGCGCGTGCATGAGCTCATCGACACGGCGCGCGCCCTCGAGGGCATGCCCCGCCACGCGAGCACGCACGCCGCCGGCGTGGTGATAACGGAAAGGCCGGTCTACGAGTACGTGCCCCTCGCGAAAAACGACGAGAGCGTCGTCACGCAGTACCCCATGACCACGCTCGAGGAGCTGGGCCTTCTGAAGATGGACTTCCTCGGCCTTCGCAACCTCACGGTGCTCGAGGACGCGGCGGAGCTCGTGCGGCGGCACACGCCCGGCTTCGACGTCAACGCCCTGCCCGACGACGACGCGGAGACCTTCGCCATGCTCGCCGCAGGCAGGACGATGGGCGTCTTCCAGCTTGAAAGCGCGGGCATGACCAGCGTCTGCACCCGCCTCGGCCCCAAAAGCATCGAGGACATCACCGCCGTCATAGCGCTCTACCGGCCCGGGCCGATGGACTCCATACCCCGCTTCCTCGAGAACAGCCGCCATCCCGAGCGGATAAAGTACAAGCACCCCTCGCTCGAGCCGATACTCGCCGTCACCTACGGCTGCATCGTCTATCAGGAGCAGGTTATCGAGATTTTCCGCCGCCTCGCCGGCTTCTCGCTGGGCCAGGCGGACAACATCCGCCGCGCGATGAGCAAGAAAAAGCACGCCGTTATCGACGCCGAGCGCAGGGCCTTTATCTCCGGCGACGCCGAACGGGGCATACCCGGCTGCGTCGCGAACGGCATACCCGAGCCCGTCGCGAACGACATATACGACGAGATTC
>DVJK01000165.1 GCA_018716795.1 Candidatus Scatomorpha merdipullorum
GTGCACCGCCGAGAGCCCGGAGACGAGCGCGGGAAGCCGTCCGCTCTCCTCAGGCGAGGGGAGGGCGGCGGCTTCGGGGTCGGACAGTATGGAAAGAGCCAGAATTTTTTCGTTTGTGTTTGTCATAGCACAATGATTATAACAGCAGTTTCCCGGAGATGCAATCGAATTGACGGTTTTGCCCGCACTCTCATACATTTATTTAATATAAAATCCAATAGACATCCGGGCAAAAATATGATATAATATCCTCAGGCGCCGAGCGGCGCCCGTGGATATTATACTTGGATTTCAAGTCCTTTTTCTCACCCCTGGCGGGGCAACCGAAAAAGATGACGCATTACACCATAACGGCTGCGCCGTCATGGTGTAATAGCCGATTTAAAATACCGTCCTCGGGAGAGGACTTTTTTATTCGCCGATACGAAGGGGGAGCGCGGATGAACTCTATTGAGGAGATTTGGCAGCAGATTTTGGACATAATCGCCCGCGATATAACGCCGACGGCGTACAACACCTGGTTTTCCGACTGCAAGGCGGTGGACATCTCGGACTGCAAGCTCGTGCTGCACACGAGCTCGGACTTCAAGCGCGGCATAATCGTGAACCGCTTCGGGAACACGATACGCGCGGCGCTGTACGACCTCTTCTCCTGCGACTTTGAGCTCGAGGTCCTCGCCGGAGACGAGCTGCTGGACTATACGCAGTCCCAGGGCAAGTCCCGCTCGCCCTATCCGGAGATGGAGGGCTATAATTTCGACAACTTTGTGGTCGGCCCCTCCAACAAGTTCGCGCACGCGGCGGCCATCGCCGTGGCGAACAACCCCGGCAAGGTCTACAATCCGCTTTTCATATACGGCAACTCCGGCCTCGGCAAGACGCACCTCCTGCTCGCCATAGGCGAGAGGATACTCAGGGAGCGGCCGCAGTTCAAGATTGCCTACCTCAAGGGCGACGACTTCACGAACGAGCTCATACACTCCATCAGCACCGGCACGGGCGAGGAGTTCCGCGGGAAATACCGCAGCATGGACCTGCTGCTCATGGACGACATACAGTTTATCTCCGGCAAGATAAGCACGCAGGAGGAGTTTTTCCACACCTTCAACAGCATCTACGAGGCCGGGCATCAGATCGTCCTCACCGCCGACCGGCCTCCCAGGGAGATGGCCACGCTGGACGACCGAATCCGCACGCGCATAGAGGGCGGGCTCATGGCCGACGTGCAGCCGCCGGACATTGAGACGCGCACGGCCATCATCATAAACAAGGCCGCCTCCCTCGGCCTGGTGCTGCCCAAGGACGTCGTCGACTTCATCGCCGAGAGCATCACGAGCAATATCCGGCAGATAGAGGGCGTGGTCAAGCGCCTGACGGCCTACAAGGAGATAATGAACGACTCCATCACGATTGCAAGCGTCAAGCGCGCCATAAAGGACGTGATACGCGTCGGGAACTACATACCCACGCCCGAGGTGATAATCGAGGAGAGCGCGAGGTACTACTCCCTCCAGCCCAACGAGCTGCGCGGCCAGCGCCGCAGCAAGAACACCGCCATGGCCCGGCAGGTCAGCATGTACCTCATGCGCAACCTCACGAACCTCTCCCTCGTGGACATAGGCAACCAGTACGAGGGCCGCAACCACTCCACGGTGCTCGCCTCGATACGCAAGGTGGAGGACATGATAAAGTCCGACCCCGACATGGCCGCCACCGTGAGGGATATCTCCTCAAACATCAACTCCCGCTCCTAGCGCGTTTTGAACAGCGCGCTGTTCAAAGTTCAATACCGGCTGTCGAAAGCTGTCAAAAATTTTCGAAGCGTTTTTCGCCTGTGGGCGGATGATGAAAAGCCGGCGAGGTTTTGAACATCGCAAAGCGCGGCGCCGCGGGCGTTTTGGCCGCTTTTCAACATTCAACAGCCCCTACTATTACTACTACGAAAAATATAATCCTTTCTTCCCGGCTGAGAGCGCGGGAAACTCATTCAAGGAGGAAGCGACATGAAATTCACCTGCGAAAAATATCTTTTGCAGTCCGCCGTGAACGCGGCCGGCAGGGCCGCGAGCGTCAGAAGCTCCGTAAACTCCCTCGAGGGCCTGCTCTTCCAGGCCGGGGCCAACGTGCGCGTCACGGGCTACGACCTGCGCAAGGGCATATACCAGAGCTTTGAGGCCGACGTGGCCGAGCCGGGCGCCGCCGTCATCATGACCGCGAAGCTCATGGGCGAGATGATGCGCCTGCTGCCCGATGGGATGGTCACCGTCGAGGTGCAGGACAACGGCAAGACCACCGTCAAATGCGGACAGAGCGAGTTCAATTTCATGAGCCTGCCCGCCTCCGACTATCCGGAGCTGCCCGAGAGCGACTATGCCGACGCCATCTCGCTTGAGCAGAAGAAGCTCAGCGAACTCATCGACCAGACCATCTTCGCCGTCTCCACGAACGAGAGCCGCCCGGTCTACATGGGCAGCCTCTTCGAGCTGGAGGGCGACCGGCTCACCGTCGTGGCCGTGGACGGATACCGTCTGGCCCTCCGGCGCGAGGAGGTCTCCGGCAAGGTGCAGTCCGCGCGCTTCATCGTGCCCGGAAGCGTTTTGCAGGACGTCTCCCGCCTCTGCGGCAAGGGCGAGGAGCAGGCCATGATAGACCTCGGAGAGCGGCACGTCTCCTTCTCCATAGGCGACACGGTCATAATCTCCCGCCTGCTCGAGGGCGACTTCCTCAACTACCGCAAGACCGTTCCGGAGAACTTCAAGTATAAGCTCAAGGCCGAGCGGGCGGCCCTCCTCTCCGCCACCGACCGCGTCAGCCTCGTCGTCGACGAGACGGTCAAGAGCCCGATACGCCTCAGCTTCGGCGACGGGAGCATCGACTTCCGCTGCGCCACCGCCCTCGGCACGGCGCGCGACCTCTGCCCCTGCGAGGGGAACGGCGGCGACACCGAGATAGGCTTCAACGACCGCTATCTGCGCGACGCGCTCCGCGCCGCCCCGGCGGAGGAGCTCACGGTCTGCATAAACTCCGGAAGCGCGCCCTGCGTCCTCGTGCCCGCCGACGGGAACGACAGCTTTGTGTACATGGTGCTGCCCGTGCGGCTGGCGAAGTGAAAATATGGAGAAGATAGCTATCACAAGCGAATTCATAAAGCTCGACGCCTTTTTAAAATTCTCCGGCCTCTGCGAGACGGGCGGAGAGGCCAAGCTCTGCGTGGAGGACGGGCTTGTCAGCGTGAACGGCGAAATCTGCACTCAGCGCGGCAAAAAGCTCCGCCCCGGCGACACCGTCGAGCTCGACGGGGAGGCCTTTGAGGTGGTCGGGGCATGATGGTCCGGCGCATCGCCCTCAACGGCTGGCGCAATTACGAGTGGGAGACCTTTGAGTTCTCGCCGGACACGAACGTGATTCGCGGGCGCAACGCCCAGGGCAAGACGAACCTGCTCGAGGCCGTATACATGCTCGCGGCGGGCAGGAGCTTCCGCAGCCGCTTTGACCGCGAGCTCGTGGGCTTCGGCTTCTCCGCGGCGGAAATTCTCGCCGACGTGCAGGCGCAGGGGCGAGAGCAGACCGTGCGCATTGTCCTCACGCCGGGCCGGCGCAAGCAGATAACGGTGAACTCCGTCAAAAAGACCGCCTCGGAGCTTGCGGGCACGGTGACCGCCGTGCTCTTCTGCCCGGAGGACCTGGCCATCGTCCGCGAGGGCGCGGCCGTGCGCCGGCGATTGCTCGACAGCGCGATAAGCCAGCTGCGGCCCGGCTATGCCGCGGCGCTCACGGAGTATAACCGGCTCTATGAGCAGAAGAGCGCCATACTGAGGGACTATCGCGAAAAGCCCTCGCTTCTCTACGCGCTCGACGATTTTTCGGAGCGCATGTGCCGCCTCTCCGCGCGGCTCATACGCTATCGCGCCGCCTTCGCCTCCAGGCTGGACGCCGCCGCGCGGCCCATTCACCGGGAGTTCTCCGGCGGCGCGGACGAGCTCCGGCTCTCGTACAAAACGGTCTCCACCGTCGAGAACCCCTTCGCCTCCGAGCGGGAGATTTATTACGCCGTCTGCGAGCATCAGGAGGCGCACCGCAAGGCCGAGCTTGAAAGCGGCCAGTGCCTCACCGGCGCGCACAGGGATGATTTGGAGATAGAGATAAACGGCAAGAGCGCGCGCACCTTCGCCTCCCAGGGCCAGAAGCGCACCGCGGCCCTCTCCGTCAAGCTCGGCGAGAGGGAGATATACCTGCAGGAGACGGAGGAGTATCCCATTCTCCTGCTCGACGACGTTTTGAGCGAGCTGGACGCGCGGCGGCAGGAGTTCGTCCTCAACCGCATAGGCGGCGGCCAGACGCTTATAACCTGCTGCGAAGACGACGGCATTGCCGAGCGCACGGGCGGCCGCGTCATAACGGTGGACGGCGGAAGGGCGGCGCGCTGATGTACGTCAACATAGGCGGCGGCTTCGCCCTGCGCCGGGCGGACATCGTCGCGGTCTTCGACATGGATAACGCCACCTGGTCGCGCATAACCCGCGGCGCCCTCGCCCTCGCCGAAAAGCGCGGCGAGGTCATAAACGCCGCGGAGGACATCCCGCGCAGCTTCATAATCTGCGAGGAGAACGGCGTCCGGAAAATATACCTCTCCCAGCTGTCGAGCGCGGCCGTCGCGCGGCGCGGCTCCGCGGCGGGAGCGCTGAACTGAAACCCTCAGTAAAGGAAGAAAGTTAATGTCTGACATCAACGAGAAGATAACTCAGGAATACGACGCGAGCAAGATACAGGTGCTCGAGGGCCTCGAGGCCGTGCGCATGAGGCCCGGCATGTATATAGGCTCGACAAGCGCGAGCGGGCTGCACCACCTGGTCTACGAGATTGTCGACAACGCCATAGACGAGGCCCTGGCCGGGTACTGCGACCACATCGAGGTCACGATAGAGCCCGGGAACGTCATATGCGTCTCGGATAACGGCCGCGGCATCCCCGTCGATATCCAGGAGCAGACCGGAAAGCCCGCGCTCGAGGTCGTGTACACCGTGCTGCACGCAGGCGGCAAGTTCGGCGGCGGCGGGTATAAGGTCTCCGGCGGCCTCCACGGCGTCGGCGCGAGCGTGGTGAACGCGCTCTCCGACTGGCTGGAGGTCAGCGTCCACAAGAACGGGAAGATTTATCAGATGAAGTTCTCCCGCGGCGACATCACGCAGAAGATGGAGATTGTCGGCGAGACGGACCACACCGGCACCGTCGTGCGCTTCCACCCCGACCCCGAGATGTTTGACACGACGGAGTTCGACTACGACACGCTCCACACGAGGATGCGCGAGCAGGCCTTTCTGAACGCCGGCCTTCGAATCACCACGGAGGACAGGCGCGAAGGGCTCGAGCAGAAGGACACCATGCGCTACGCCGGCGGCATCCGCGAGTTCGTCACGTATATAAACCGGAACAAGACCGCCCTGCACGAGGACGTCATATACATGTCGGGCGAGCGCGAAGACTCCGAGTGCGAGATAGCGCTGCAGTATAACGACGGCTATAACGAGATGCTCGTCTCCTTCGCCAACAATATCCACACGCCGGAGGGCGGCATGCACGAGACCGGCTTCAAGAGCGCGCTCACCCGCGCGCTGAACGCCTACGGCCGCAAGACGAACGCGCTCAAGGAGGGCGAAAGCCTCTCCGGCGAGGACTGCCGCGAGGGCCTGACCGCCGTCATATCCGTCAAGCTCACGAACCCGCAGTTCGAGGGCCAGACCAAGGCCAAGCTCGGCAACAGCGACATGCGCACGCTGGTCGACAACGTCGTGAGCGCGAAGCTCGAGCAGTTTTTGGAGGAGAACCCCGCCGTGGGGCGGATAATCATAGAGAAGGCCCAGACCGCCAGCAAGGCCCGCGAGGCCGCCAAGCGCGCGAGGGAGAACGTCCGGAGGAAGAACGCGCTCGAGGGCTCGACCCTCCCCGGCAAGCTCTCCGACTGCAACGAGCGCGACCCGGCCCTCACCGAGCTCTACATCGTCGAGGGCGACAGCGCCGGCGGCAGCGCCAAGAACGGGCGCGACAGCCGCTTCCAGGCCATACTCCCGCTCTGGGGCAAGATGCTCAACGTCGAGAAGGTGCGCGAGGAGAAGGTCTATAACAACGACAAGCTCAACCCCGTCATAACCGCCCTCGGCGCCGGCCTCGGCGACGACTTCGACGTGAACAAGCTCCGCTATCACAAGGTCATAATCATGGCCGACGCCGACGTCGACGGCAGCCACATAAGGACGCTGCTTCTGACCTTCTTCTTCCGCTACATGCGCCCGCTGGTCGAAAACGGCTATGTCTACGCCGCCGTCCCGCCGCTCTACAAGCTCACCCGCGGCAAGCAGAGCCGCGTCGCCTACTCGGACGCGGAGCGCGACCTCGTCAGCGCCGAAATGCGCGCCGGCAACCCCAACGCGAAGATAGTCATCTCCCGCTTCAAGGGCCTCGGCGAGATGGACGCCCACGAGCTGTGGGAGACCACCATGAACCCCGAAACCCGAACCCTCAAACGCATAGAGCTCGACGACGCCGTCAAGGCCGACGAGATATTCACCATACTGATGGGCGAAAAGGTCGAGCCCCGGAAGGAGTTCATTGAGCAGAACGCCAGGTATGTCGTGAACCTGGACGTTTGACGGGCGGGAACAGGAAAAAACAGAGGCTGAACGAATACAGCTACTCTGAAAATGGAGCATACTTCATTACGATATGCTGCGAGCATATGAGCTGTCTGCTCGGCAGGATATATGCGGACAGGCCGGATATCTGCCAA
>DVJK01000166.1 GCA_018716795.1 Candidatus Scatomorpha merdipullorum
TCCGCATCTCACCCACGCTGCACCAACCCCTCAGTCACGGCGCTTCGCGCCGCGACAGCTCCCCTTCCAGGGGAGCCAAGGGGTGGGTGAAAGTTTGCGGCGTGGGCGCAACTGTTTACCACGATGCAGATACCGTGGTTTTCCTCCCGCCCGTAAGGGGCGGCGTCCCCGACGCCCCGCGTTCACGTGACCGCCGGGCCGCGTTAGACGCACCTGTTCGGCCTGACCGATTTTACCCACGCCACCCACGGTCCTCCCGCCTCGCGTCCGCCGCCCAACGCATCCAATCCCGCGGGCACAGCCCGCGCACCATTTTATACGGGCGCATCGACGTTGTCCTTCAACCCAGGCCGGGCGGGCGTGGAAGCCCGCCCCTACGGCGTGCGGTGGAAGGTGTCAGCGTGCAACCGGCGTCGTTCGTCGACCGACGGCGGGGCGTCGAGGATGCCGCCCCTTACGGGCAGTTTGTATACTTTACGTTTCGGCATGCAACGCAGGGGCACAGCCCGCGCACCATTTCACACGGGCGTCCGACGACGTCCATCGTCCGAAGCCGGGAGGGCGTGGAAGCCCTCCCCTACGGTGGGCGGTGAGGTTTCGGCACGGAAACGGCGTCGTCCGCGGGCAATAACTTATTCACCTTTGGAGAGATAGCTATGGTACACCAATACAAATTTGACGGGCAGGGCGTGGTGCTGGACACCTGCTCCGGCGCGGTTCATCTGGTCGACGACGTCGCCTATGACGTCATCGCGCTCCGGCCCGAGCATTCGCCGGAGGAGATAGAGCGCGAGATACTCGCGCGCTACGGCTCGCGGCCCGACGTGACGGCTGAGGAGGTGCGCGAGTGCATCGCCGACGTGGACGCCCTCGCCGAGTCCGGACAGCTCTACACGCCGGACGATTACGAGCCCCTTGCGGGCGAATTCAAGCGGCGTCAGGCCGGCGTGGTCAAGGCCCTCTGCCTCCACGTCGCGCACAGCTGCAACCTCAACTGCGCCTACTGCTTCGCCTCCCAGGGCAAGTACCACGGCGAGCGCGCCATTATGTCCTACGAGGTCGGCAGGCGCGCTCTCGACTTCCTGGTCGAGAACTCCGGCGGACGCACGAACCTCGAGGTCGACTTCTTCGGCGGCGAGCCGCTTTTGAACTGGGATACGGTCAAGCGCCTCGTGGCCTACGCGCGGAGCATCGAGCCCGCGACGGGCAAGCGTTTCCGCTTCACGCTCACGACGAACGGCGTGCTTTTGGACGACGAGGTCGCCGATTTCTGCAACCGCGAGATGAACAACGTCGTCCTCTCCCTCGACGGCAGGCCCGAGGTCAACGACCGCTTCCGCGTCGACGCCGCCGGCCGCGGCAGCTATGAGCGCATCGTGCCGAACTTTCAGCGCTTCGTCGCCAAGCGCGGCGACAGGGAGTACTACATGCGCGGCACCTTCACGCACTACAACCCGGATTTCACCCGCGACCTCTTCCACATGGCAGACCTGGGCTTCGACCGCCTTTCCATGGAGCCCGTCGTCTGCCCGCCGGACGACCCCTGCGCGCTGACGGAGGCGGACTTCCCCGTGCTCTGCGAGCAGTACGAAATCCTCGCCCGCGAGATGCTCAGGCGCGCGCGGGAGGGGCGCCCGCTCGTGTTCTACCACTATATGATAGACCTCAAGCACGGCCCCTGCATCTATAAGCGCGTCTCCGGCTGCGGGTCCGGCACGGAGTACATGGCCGTCACGCCCTGGGGCGAGCTCTTCCCCTGCCACCAGTTTGTCGGCGAGGGAAAGTACAGCCTCGGCAACATCTATGACGGCGTCCTGCACCCGGAGATTCAGGAGGAGTTCCGCGCCTGCAACGCCTACTCGCGCGAGAAATGCCGCGACTGCTGGGCGAGGCTGTACTGCTCCGGCGGCTGCGCCGCGAACAGCTATCACGCCACGGGCAGCGTCAACGGTGTCTATGAGTACGGCTGCGAGCTCTTCAAAAAGCGGATAGAGTGCGCGATATGGTACCAGGCCATGCTTCAGGAGGACGACTAAGTGACAACGCCCATCCTCGACTTCCTGCGGCGGTACGCCGAGGGCGGCGCCGCCCGGCTGCACATGCCCGGGCACAAGGGCCGCGGCCCGCTGGGCTGCGAGAAATATGACATAACGGAGATAGCCGGCGCGGACGACCTCAGCTGCCCCGAGGGGATAATCGCCGAGAGCGAAAAAAACGCCTCCGTCCTCTTCGGCACGCGCCGAACCTTCTACTCCACGGAGGGCAGCAGCCAGTGCGTCAAGGCCATGCTCCTGCTCGCCGCCCGCCGCTCGAAGAGCCGGAAGGTGCTCGCCGGGCGCAACGCGCACAAGAGCTTCCTGAACGCCTGCGCCCTCCTGGACCTCGAGCCGGTCTGGCTCTCCGGCGAGGGCTCGCTCTGCTCCGCCGCGATAACGCCGCAGTCGCTCAGGGAGAGGCTGGAGGGTATGGAGAGGCCCTGCGCGGTTTACATAACGTCGCCGGACTATCTGGGCGCCATGCTCGAAACCGGCAAATTGGCGGCAGTTTGCCGCGATTTCGGCCTTCCGCTGCTGCTTGACGGGGCCCACGGGGCCTATCTGGACGCCCTGAAAGGGCCGCATAACTCCTGTCAACCTGACCTGTGGTGCGCCAGCGCGCACAAGACTCTGGGCGTCCTCACCGGCGGGGCCTACCTCCACGTGTCGGAGGGCAGCCCCTTCGGCTTCGAGGCCGACGCGCGCGAGGCGCTGTCCGTTTTCGGCTCCTCAAGCCCCTCCTACCTCATATTGGCGTCGCTCGACGCCGCCAACGGCCGCATTTCAAGCGGTTTTGCGGATATTTTGAACGATTTCACAGTAAAGGTCGAGGGCCTGAAGGCGAGGCTCGCGGCGCTGGGCCTCGCGGTCGAGCCCTCGGACCCGCTGAGAATCACAATCGCCGCATACAAATCCGGCCATACGGGCTTTGAGCTCGCGGAAATGCTCCGCAATTCGAAGCTTGAGCCGGAATTTGCCGACACGGACTACCTTGTCCTGATGCTGACGCCCGACAACAATTTGGAGGATTTGGAGCGCATTTTCGCTGCTTTTTCGCCGTTTTCCGCACGGATTCCGCGCGATCCCCTCCCCCTCTCTCCGCCGGGCGAGGCCTGCATGACTCCGCGCGAGGCCCTGCTCTCGCCGCGGGTCGCCGTCGAAGCCCGCCTCGCCGAGGGAAGAATCCTGGCCTCCGCGGCGGTCTCCTGCCCTCCGGCCATACCAATCGCCGTAATGGGCGAGCGGCTTACGAAAGAGCAGATCGAGCTCCTTCCCAAATACGGTGTCAAATATGTCGACATCGTGCTTGTAAAATGAGAAATCCCCGGGAATTGCGAAAATTCCCGGGGATTTTGTCCGTTATTTGAGATTTACTTGCCGAGATAGCTTATCAGCAGCTCCTGCAGCAGCTCGTCGCGGTCAATGCGGCAGATGAGTGCGCGGGCGTTGTTGTAGTTCGTGATGTAGGTCGGGTCCTCGCTGACGATATAGCCCACCAACTGGTTAATGGGATTATAGCCCTTGACCTTCAGAGAGTCGTAAACGCTTGAAAGTATCTCTCTTATCTCACTTCTCTCATCAATCGCAGTAAATCTTCTGGTAGCATCCTCCACGGTCAGAGCCTCCTTTGTTGGCGTTGAGCTTATTATAACAGATTTCTCGCGCTTGAACATTACCGTTGCATTACAGTTTGTTTAAGACTCTGTTAAGACAGAAAAAGGCCGGTGAGAAATGCCTCACCGGCCTTGTTTTGCGGAAGTTTCCGAACTTTATCTCAGCTTAACTCCGAACTCGCTCTCGAGCGCGGCGAGGATGCTCTGCACCGCCTCGTCCGCGTGCGCGTCGGTCAACGTCTGGTCGTCCGCCCGGAGCGTCAGCGCGAAGCTGACGGACTTCTTCCCCTCGGGGATATTCGAGCCCTTGTACACGTCGAAGACCTCGACGGCCTTGAGGTAGCCGCCGCCGGCGCGGCGGATGCACTTCTCCATCTCGCCCGCGGTGAGGGCGTCGTCGCAGACGACGGAGATGTCGCGCGTGACGGCGGGATAGCGCGGCAGCGGCGTGTAATAAATCTCGGTCTCCCGCTCGGCAAAGAGGCCGGGGAAGTCGAGCTCGGCGGCGTACAGCGCGTCGGCAACGCCGTAGTTTTTGGCCACCAGCGGGTGAATCTGGCCGAAAACGCCCAGCTTTTTGCCCTTGATGACGAGTGCGGCGCAGCGGCCCGGGTGATAGCTCGGGTTGTCCTTCACGGGGACATACTCGGCCTTCGTTATGCGCAGGGCGTCGCAGAGCTCCTCGACCGCGCCCTTGAGCGCGTAGAAGTCCATGTCCTCGCCGTAGGCGCCGAGGGTGAGCACCTTCGGCTCGTCCGCGAGGCCGTCGGCGCGCTTCTTATAGACCTTGGCGAACTCGTAGAGCTTCACGGACTTGTTGCGGTAGTTCCAGTTGCGGGCAAGCACCTCGAGCATGCTCGGCAGGGTCGTGGTGCGCATGCAGCTGGTGTCCTCGCCCAGCGGGTTGAGGATGCGTATCGCGTCGCGCCTCGGGTCGTCCCCGGGCAGACGAATCATATCCCAGCCCGCGGGAGAATAGAAGGAGTAGGTTATTATCCCGTCGTAGCCGCAGGCACGGCAGACCGCGCCCAGCTCGCGCTCGGCGCTCTGCTCGGGGGTGAAGCCGCCGGACTTGGTGCCGGAGTCCTCCATCATGGTGCTCGGGATGTTGTTGAAGCCGTAGATGCGGGCAATCTCCTCGGCGAAGTCGTTCTGCGTGTACTTCGGGTCGATGTCCAGGCGCCAGGTCGGCACGGTCACGGTGTTGCCCTCCACGCCGAAGTCGAGGCGGCGGAGGATGTCGCGCATGGTCTCGCCGTCTATGTCGGTGCCGAGTATCCAGTTGACGCGGTCGACGTCCAGCTCGCGCACCAGCGGCTCGGGCGGGTTCGGGAAGACGTCGACGACGCCGTCAATGACCTCGCCCGCGCCCAGCAGCTCGACAAGCTCGCAGGCCCTGTCGACGGCCAGCTTCGTGAGATAGGGGTCGAGGCCCTTTTCGTAGTGCGCGGAGGCGTCCGTGCGCATGTTGAGGGCCGCGGCGGTGCGGCGTATGCTCGTGCCGTTGAAGTTGGCGCTCTCGAAGAGGACCATCTTGGTGTCCTCGGTTATCTCGCTGTTCTCGCCGCCCATGACGCCGGCGAGGCCGACGGGCTTGTGCTCGTCGCAGATGCAAAGCATGCTCGGCGTCACCCTGCGTTCGTTCCCGTCCAGGGTGCGGCAGGTTTCGCCCTCGCGCGCGGTGCGCACGATGATGTGCCCGCCGTCGACGCAGGAGAAGTCGAAGGCGTGCATCGGCTGGCCGTACTCCATCATGACATAGTTGGTTATGTCAACTATATTGTTTATCGGCCTCATGCCCATGGCGGCGATGCGCTCGCGCATCCACTTGGGCGAGGGCTCAATCTTTATGTT
>DVJK01000167.1 GCA_018716795.1 Candidatus Scatomorpha merdipullorum
AGCGGCCGCAGCCGATGCAGTGCCTCGTGCGGACGAAGGGCTTGCCGGCGGAGTGCATCTCCATCTTGCCGGCGCGCGAGCCGCTGCCCATGCCGAGGTTCTTGATGGCGCCGCCGAAGCCGGTGAGCTCGTGCCCCTTGAAGTGGCTCAGGGAGATGACGACGTCCGCGTCCGCAATCGCGCGGCCAATCTTGGCTTCCTTGACATACTCGCCGTTTTCGACGGGAATGTGTACGTCGTCGCTGCCCTTGAGGCCGTCGGCGATTATCGTGTGGACGCCGGTCTGGAAGGGATTGTACCCGTTTTCGTAGGCGCTCTCAAGATGCTCGAGGCCGTTGCGGCGGCCGCCGACATAGAGAGTGTTGCAGTCGGAGACGTAGGGCAGGCCGCCAAGCTCCTTCACGTAGTCGGCGACCACGCGCGTCCAGTTGGGGCGGAGGTAGGCCATGTTGCCCGGCTCGCCGAAGTTGAGCTTTATGCAGGTGAATTTGCCGGAGAAGTCAATCTCCTCAAAGCCGGCGGCCTTGATGAGCCTGTGCAGCTTCCCGGGCAGGGAAGGGGAATTGGGGTTCGTGCGCATGTCGGAGAAATATACCTTTGAAGCATTCATGTTCGGATGACCACCTTGTCATAAGAATTCCGTGCGGGTTCGCTTTAGTAATTTTATCACAGGCGGCGGCCCGTGACAACATATTTAAGTTGTAGACGATGTATAAATTTAGAGGCGTTAAAATGTTGACAAGTGGGAGCTTTAATGGTAGAATCGAACGGTGAAGAAAGAAAGCTCTCTTGCCGAGAGGTGGAACCGTTGGAAACGTTCAGGATTGAGGTAAAGGGAATAGTGCAGGGCGTTGGTTTTCGCCCTTTTGTGCACAGGCTGGTGGAGAAGTGGGGCTTCACCGGCTGGGTACGCAACACTTCATACGGGGCTCAGCTCGAACTTACCGGTGAGAGAGGGGCCTTTTTGCACTTTCTTGACGAACTAGAAAATGGAAGCCCGCCGCTCGCGCGCATCGAGTCCGTGCAGTATGAGGAGCGCGCGCCGCGGGAGTACGAGGGCTTTGAAATACTTCCCAGCGAGGCGGGAGAGCGCATGGAGACGCTGGTCTCGCCGGACGTGGGAATCTGCGCCGACTGCCGGAGGGAGCTTTTCGACCCGGCGGACAGGCGGTTTAGGTATCCATTTATAAACTGCACGAACTGCGGGCCGCGCTTTACGATAATAAAATCCGTGCCCTACGACAGGGCGAGCACGTCCATGGCGAGCTTCCCGATGTGCCCGGACTGCGAGAGGGAGTTCCACGACATACGAGACCGGCGGTATCACGCGCAGCCGGACTGCTGCGCGAAGTGCGGGCCGAGCTGCTTTTATCTCGACGCTGCCGGGCGCGAGGTTCCGGGCGACGCCATAGAGCTTGCGCGCGCCGGAATAAGGGCCGGGAAGATAGTCTGCGTCAAGGGCCTCGGCGGGATGCATCTGGCCTGCCTGCCCGAGCCGGGAATTGCGAATGAGCTCAGGCGGCGCAAGCGGCGCGACGAGAAGCCCTTCGCCCTCATGTGCCGGAGCTTGGACTCGGCGAGGGCGCTCTGCCGCGTGAGTGCGGCGGAGGCCGAGGCGCTCGAGAGCTTCCGAAAGCCCATCGTGCTGCTTGAAAAGCGCGACGCGAACTCGTTTAAGTACCTGAGCGAGAACGCGTATTTGGGCGTGATGCTGCCCTATACGCCGCTGCATCTGCTGCTCATGGGCGAGGACATAGACTGCCTCGTCATGACGAGCGCGAACGTCTCCGAGACGCCGATAATCAGCGATAACGCCGAGGCGCTGCGCGAGCTGCACGGCATAGCGGACGGCTTTCTGCTGCACAACAGGGATATACAGACGAAGTGCGACGACTCGCTTATACGCATATACGAGGGGCGCGACTATCCGCTCAGGCGCTCGAGGGGCTATGTGCCCTATCCGCTGACGCTTCCGGTGAAGCGCCGCCTCCTCGCCTGCGGGGCGGAGCAGAAGGCCTCCTTCTGCCTGAGCAAGCCGGGGCACGTCTTCCCCAGCCAGCACATGGGCGACCTCAAGAACGCGGAGACGCTTGAGAACTGGGAGGGGCAGATAGGGCATTTCGCCGGCCTCTTCGACATAGAGCCCGAGGCGATAGCCTGCGATATGCACCCGGACTATCTCTCCACGGCCTACGCCGAGGAGAGGGCGGAGGCCGAGGACCTTCCGCTTCTGAGGGTGCAGCACCATCACGCGCACATGGCCGCCTGCATGGCGGACAACGGCCTCGACGGCGAGTGCCTGGGCCTTGTCTGGGACGGCACGGGCTATGGCTCCGACGGCGCGATATGGGGCGGCGAGCTCCTGGCGGGAGGCTACGCGGACTTCCGGCGCGCGGGCTCCGTCCGGCCCATCCCGCTCGCGGGAGGCGACGCGGCGATTGAGGAGCCCTGGCGCGTGGGCGCCGCCCTCCTGCGCGAGAGCGGGCTCGACACGGCGGGCTTTGAAGGCGAGAGCGGATATGCGGCGGTTTTGAAGATGCTTGAGACGGGCACGAACTGCCCGCGAAGCTCGGGCATGGGCAGGCTCTTTGACGGGGCCTCGGCCATACTGGGCATAAAAATGCGCGCGGGCTATGAGGGGCAGGGCGCCGTCCTGCTCGAGGCCGCGGCCGCGGAGAACGAGGACGGGGAGTATCCCTTCGGGCTTTGCGAGTCCGGCGGCGTCCTGACGCTGGACTGGCGGGAGACCGTCCGCGCGCTCTGCGCGGACGGAGAGAGCGCCGCCGTGAGAGCGGCGAGGTTCATGAACACGCTAGTGAGCGCGGCGGCGGAGCAGCTGCGGCGCGTCTCGAGGGAGACGGGGCTCCGGCGCGCCGTCCTCTCGGGAGGGGTGTTCCAGAACATGTATATAATGAAGCGCCTGCCGGAGAGGCTGAGGCGCGAGGGGCTGGAGGTTTTCACCCACAGCCGCGTGAGCTGCAATGACGAGGGGATATCCCTCGGGCAGCTGATGGTTTTGGAGGCAAGCTTGTAATGTGTCTGGCTGTACCGCTGAAGATAGTTGAGATAGACGGCCTGAACGGCGTCGGCGAGGTCGAGGGCCTGCGCAGGAATATGCGCCTCGACTTCATAAGGGAGCCGAAGCTGGGCGAGTATGTTATCGTCCACGCGGGCTTTGCCATAGAGAGGCTGCCCGAGGCGCAGGCCCTGGCCGACATAGAGGCCTGGGCGGAGGTTGAAAATGCGCTCTGAGGAGCTTATCGGGAGGATAAACGCCCTGCCGCGCATGGACGTGAAGCTCATGGAGGTCTGCGGCACGCATACGATGAGCATCGCCCGCGCGGGCATAAAAAGGCTGCTGCCCGAGGGCGTCGAGCTCCTGAGCGGGCCGGGCTGCCCGGTCTGCGTCACGCCCGGCGAGGTCATGGACGCGGCGCTCGAGCTCACGGAGCGGAGGGAAATAACCCTCTGCGCCTACGGCGACATGCTGCGCGTGCCCGGCACGCGGCGCGGGGACGA
>DVJK01000168.1 GCA_018716795.1 Candidatus Scatomorpha merdipullorum
CGAGGTCCGCGTCCTTCCGCACCTCCGGGTCCGCCTCCAGCTCCGCGCGTATGACGGGCATGATGAGCTCGACGGCGGTCTCCATCAGCGCCGAATTCCTCAGCGCCCTCGGCGCGTCGCCCAGCCCGGCGCCCTGCGCACGAACGAGAGCTTCAGCGAGCCGCGC
The DNA here is from genome assembly GCA_018716795.1 of Candidatus Scatomorpha merdipullorum. GTDB lineage: Bacteria > Bacillota > Clostridia > Oscillospirales > Oscillospiraceae > Scatomorpha > Scatomorpha merdipullorum. The sequence continues at coordinate 167 of DVJK01000168.1, forward strand.
AGCTTCCCCTCCGGCATACGCCACGTCCTCGTCAACGGCGGCTGCGCCGTCGAGGAGGGCGAGAGCACCTCCGCGCGCACGGGCAGGGTGCTCCGCAGGAGGTGAGGACATGAGGATAACGGGAATGCGCTGCCGCCGCTTCGATATGCGCCTCAAAAGGCCGATAAAGGTGGCGAGCGGCGAGATAAGCTCGGGCGGCACCGTCCTTGTCCGGCTGGACACGGACGCCGGCCTGTACGGCCTGGGCGAGGGCTCCGGCGTGCCCTTCGTCACCGGCGAGGACTGCGAAGACGTGCTCTCGGGCGTCGAACGGCTTGCGGAGGCTGCGATGGGCCGCTCGCCCTTCGAGATTCAGGCCGTCCACGCCGCGATGGACGCGATATACTCCGGGCACACCGCCGCCAAGGCCGCCATTGACACGGCGCTTTTCGACCTGATGGCCAAGGCCGCCGGGCTTCCGCTCTACCGCTTCCTGGGCGGGATCTGCCCGGTCGTGGAGACGGACAGGACCATAGCCCTCGCCGCGCCGGAGGACATGGCTGCCGAGGCCGCCGGGCTGGCCGCCCGGGGCTTCCGGCACATCAAGATAAAGACCGGCGAGGACCCCGAGGCGGATATCGCGGCCGTGCGGCTCATACGCGAGGCCGTCGGGCCAGGAGTCCGGCTGAAGCTGGACGCGAACCAGGGCTGGACCGCCCCGACGGCCCGCCGCGTAATGCGCGCGCTTGCCTCCTGCGGGATTGACGCGCTCGAGCAGCCCCTGCCCGCCCGCGACCTGCACGGCATGTCCGCGCTGCGCCGCGCCCTGGACGCCCCGCTCATGGCCGACGAGAGCTGCTTTTCGCCCGAGGACGCCGCGAACATCGTCCGCCTCGACGCGGCGGAGCTCATAAACATCAAGCTCATGAAATCCGGCGGGCTTCATCCCGCGCGGCAGATAAACGCCGTCGCCGCCGCGGCCGGCCTCCGGTGCATGCTCGGCTGCATGACGGAGAGCCGCGTCGGCATCGCGGCCGCGGCCAGCCTCGCCGCCGCCGAGCCGAACATAATCTGGGCCGATTTGGACAGCACCATGTTCTTCGAGGAGAGTGCGGAAATCCGCGGCGGCTGCACGGTATCGGGCCCGCGGATTCTGCTCGGCGAGGAACCCGGCCTCGGCGCCGAGGCCGATTTTTGAGGAAGGAAGGGATACAATGCCCCACAGAAGCGAATCCGAACGCATCGCCGCCCTGGACGCCGCCCTCGAGGCGCTCTGCGGCGCTTTCGGCCCCTCGGGCCACGAATTTCAGGGCGTTGCGGAGCGCATAGCCGAAATGGTCCGCCCGCTGGCGGACGAGCTGCGCTTCGACGCCCTCGGCAACCTCATCTGCATCCGCCGCGGCGCGCCCGGGGCGAAGCGCGTCATGCTCTCCGCCCACATGGACCAGTGCGGGCTCATGGTCACGGAGATTACGGACGGCGGCTTCCTGCGCGTCGCCCCGCTGGGCGGGCTCAAGCCCTCCCTGCTCTTTTACCGGCAGGTGGTGTTCGCGAACGGCGTGCGCGGGATAATAAGCCACGAGTCCGCCGTCAAGGAAAACGAGGCGGAGCTGAAGCACCTCTACGTCGACATCGGCGCGCGCGACGGGAAGGAGGCCGGCGAGCTGGTCTCCGTGGCCGACGTCTGCGCCTACGCGCCCTTCGCCGTCAGGCTGCACGGAGGGCTGTTCAGCGCTCCCGCAGCGGACGACCGCGCGGGCTGCGCCGTGCTCATCGAAGCCCTGCGCGAGCTTGAAAGCCCGGCTTACGAGCTCGCCGCGGTATTCTCCGTCCAGGAGGAGCTGGGCCTGCGCGGGGCGACGGTGTCCGCCTACGGCCTTCGGCCCGACCTCGCCGTCGCGCTCGATGTCTGCCCCACCGGGGATACGCCCAACGCGCAGCCGCTGGGCATAAAGCTGGGCTCCGGCCCCGCCCTCAAGGTCATGGACGCGCACTCCGTCAGCCACGTCGGCCTGCGCGGCCACATGCAGTCCAAGGCCTCCGAGCTCGGGATACCCGTCCAGCTTGAAATCCTGCCCTACGGCGGCACGGACGCCGCCGCCATGCAGAAAAGCCGCGCCGGGATCCCGGCCGCCACGCTCTCCATCCCCTCCCGCTATGTCCACTCCGCCGTGGAGACCGTCTCCCTGCACGACGCGGAAAAGGCCGTGCGCCTCCTCGCCGCGCTGCTCGAGGACCCCGCCGCGGGCGGGCTGTGAGGCCTAAAGCGCGCAAAACGGCCGCAGAGCCTTTGGCTCTGCGGCCGTTTCCGTTCCCGGCGGGCATGTCAGGGCATGTTCTCGAGATAGTGGTCGAAGAGGCTGTTGAGATAGTCCGCGGCGGCCTCGCCCTCGCCCCTCTCGAGGAAGTCGAGGATCTTCCTCCCCTGCTCGAGCAGGGCCTCGCAGCCCCAGAAGCGGGCGGAGTCCTCCCACAAAACGCTCCCCACGCTTCTGAAGGCG
>DVJK01000169.1 GCA_018716795.1 Candidatus Scatomorpha merdipullorum
TGCGGCCGCAGCACGCGCGTGCGGTAATCGAGCTCCTCGCGCATCTTCTCTATGTCTTCCTTCGTGAGTTCGTCGTACATTTTTACTCTCCTTTAACCACATCCACGACGCTGAGGACGCCGTCCGCGACCCTGAAGCGTATGTCAAAGCCCGCGAATGCGACGCCGTATATGCGCTCAGCGTCGTGCTGATAGGCCGGGCGCGGATCCTGCTCAAGGGCGCCAACGGCGGCGGCGCGCTTCTCCTCGGGCAGCCTTTCAAGGAGCTCCGAGGGGAAATCCACCTCCACTCCCCGCTCCCAGCTCCCGCCGGAGAAGCCCAGGCGCGCCCCGGCGTGTATGTCCGGGCCGATGTAGGGCTTGATGTCGTAGACCGGCGTGCCGTCCATCAAATCCGCGCCGAGTATGCGCAGCACGGGCCCCTGCGCGCCCTGCTCAACGGCGTCGAGCTTCACGCTCGAGAGGCCCAGGGGGTTCGGCCGGTAGGGCGAGCGCGTCGCGAAGACGCCGCGGCGCTCGTTCCCGCCCAGGCGAGGCGGGCGCACGGTGGGCGACCAGCCCTCGTGCCGGTTGGCGGAAAAGCCCCATATAAGCCAGATGTAATCATAGCCCTCCAGCCCGCGCAGGCAGTCGGGATTTGCGTACTCCGGCTCGAAGACCACGTAGCTCACCGTGCCGGGCACGACGCCGCTCTGGCGCGGGATGCCGAACTTTGTGGCGAAATCGCTTTTGACTCTCGCAATAACCTTGAGCTCCATGCCGGCCTCCATGCTTTACAATACTCGCGTTCTGGTGTAATATCCAAGTGGAAACTGCACTGTGAGGTAAAAAATATGAAAAAAGCTCTCGTAACCGGCTCCTCGCGCGGCATAGGCGCGGCGGCGGCCCGGGCGCTGGCAGAGGACGGCTGGCGCGTCACGATAAACTATCTGAACTCCCGCGAGCGGGGCGAGGCCCTGGCCGCCGAGCTGGGCACGGAGGCCATACGCTGCGACGTCTCGGACAGCGCCCAGGTGCGCGAGATGTTCGAGCGCGTGGGCGGCGTCGACCTGCTGGTGAGCAACGCCGGCATCGCCTGGAGCGGGCTTTTGAGCGACATGACGGACGCCGAGTGGCAGCGCATAGTCTCCGTCAACCTCGGCGGGGCCTTCAACTGCTGCCGCGCAGCGATACCGCACATGGTGCGTGAGAAGGCGGGCTGCATCATCTGCGTCTCAAGCGTCCTCGGCGTATACGGCGGGAGCTGCGAGACGGCCTATTCGGCCACGAAGGGCGCGCTTATCGCCTTTGTCAAGGGCCTCGCGAAGGAGCTCGGGCCCAGCGGAATCCGCGTGAACGCCGTCGCTCCCGGCGCGGTGGACACTGACATGCTCAGCTGCTTCAGCGCCGCGGAAAAGGCCGCCATGACCGAGGACATCTACCTCGGCCGCCTGGGCAGGCCGGAGGACATCGCCGGCGCGATACGCTTCCTCGCCGGCGACGCGGCGAGGTATGTGACCGGCCAGGTCCTCGGCGTCGACGGCGCGATGGTGATATAGCGCTCCGCGCTCAGGTCATGAACCTCTCTATCGCCGCCTCGAGCTGCTCGAGCGCCTCGGTGTCGCCGTGCTCGGCGGCGTCGGCGAGGCAGTGCTCTATGTGGTCCTTCAATATGACCTTGGCCGTGTTGTTGAGCGCGCTCCGGACGGCGGCGAGCTGGACGAGCACCTCCGTGCAGTCGCGCCCGTCCTCGACCATGCGCTTGACGCTCTCGAGGTGGCCTATCGCGCGGCTCAGCCGGTTCACAACCGCGCGCGTCTGCGTGTGGCTGTGGCCGTGGCTGTGAGTTATTTCGCTGCCGTCGGGCAGGATGTGCTTGTGCTCTGACATGCTCTCAACTCCTTGGGCTGAAAACAATTTTAAAATTGCGCGCCGGATTTGTCAAGCAAGTGTACACGCCGCGCCCGAATATAATGCGGTATCACGCGAAAGGTGGTGCTGTCATTGTTGACGGGCGCGTATCTGCTTTTGCTCTCCGGCGCGTTTCTGATGCTCCGGCTCGGCCCCGCGCCGGGCAGCTTCCCGCGGCCCCTCCCCGCCAAGACGGAGCGGGAGCTGGCCGAGCGGGCGGCCTCGGGCGATTTGGAGGCGAGGAATAAGCTCATCGAGCACAATTTGCGCCTCGTGGCGCACATAGTCAAGAAGTACTACACCTCCGCCGCCGACACGGAGGACCTCATCTCCATAGGCACCGTCGGGCTCATCAAGGGCGTGAGCACCTACCGGCCCGACAAAGGCGTCCGCCTCGCGACCTATGCGGCCCGCTGCGTGGAAAACGAGATTCTCATGTACTTCCGCGCCCAGCGGCGCTCGGCGGGCGACATCTCGCTCAACGAGGCGCTGGACACCGACTCCGAGGGCAACAGCCTCTCGCTTATGGACGTCCTGGCCGTCAGCGACGACATGGCCGAGGAGCTGAGCCTCAAGGAGTCCTGCTCGAGGCTGCGCGAGTGCGTCGAGACCGCGCTGACGGAGCGCGAGCGGAGGGTTATCCGCCTGCGCTACGGCCTCGGCGGCGCGGAGCCGCTGACCCAGCGCGAGTGCGCCGAAAGGCTCGGCATCTCCCGCTCCTACGTCTCGCGCATAGAAAAGCGCGCGATAGCCCGCCTCAGGGAGGCCCTGGGCTGAGTCCAGCGCAAAGCGTGAAAGCCCGCGCATTATGCGCGGGCTCAGGCTGTCTGAGGGGCCTCACTCCTCTTTTGCAAGCAGCTCCGTGAACTTCGCGAAGGTCTCCGGGATGGGCAGCTGCTGCGGACAGACGGCGGCGCAGCTGCCGCAGGCTATGCAGGCGGCCGGGCGCTTCTCCTCCGGCATGGCCTCTATGACGTTGATAACGTGGTAGGCCCTCGGCCCGGAGAAGACATAGTCGTTGTAGAGCCGCAGGAGCTCCGGTATGTCCAGCCCCTGCGGGCAGCGGCTGACGCAGTAGCGGCAGGCCGTGCAGGGCAGCGCTCCCTCGGTGAAGAGCCCGCGGCCCACGCCGAGCGCCGCCTCAAATTCGGCCTCGTCGAGGGGCTTATCCTCGCTCCAGGTGCGGACGTTCTCCTCCACCTGCTCGAGCGTGCTCATGCCGGAGAGGACGACGGTCACGCCGCTGACGCCCTGCAAAAAGCGGAAGGCCCAGCCCGCCGGGCTCTCCTCCGGGCGCAGGGCGGCGAGCTTTGCGCGCGCAGCCTCGGGCAGGGAGGCCAGCTTCCCGCCGCGCACGGGCTCCATGACCCAGACGGGCACGCCGCGCGAATTCAAAAGCTTCACCTTTTCCTCCGCGCGCTGAAGGCTCCAGTCGACGTAGTTGAGCTGTATCTGGCAGAACTCCAGCCGGTCTCCGCCCGCGTCGAGGAAGCGCTCGAGGACGGGCAGCGCGCCGTGGCAGGAGAAGCCCAGGTGCCGTATCCGTCCCGCCCTCTTCTGCTCCGCGAGATAGTCGAGCAGGCCGTATTCCGGGGCGAGATAGCCGTCTATGTCCGGCTCGTAGACGTTGTGGCAGAGGTAGAAGTCGAAGTAGTCCACGCCGCAGCGGCGCAGCTGCTCGTTGAATATCTCGTCAATCCTGCCGAGGTTCCCGCGGTCGTACCCGGGGAATTTGTCGGCGAGGAAGAAGCTCTCGCGCGGATACTTGGCCAGCGCGCGGCCTATGACCGCCTCGCTGTTCCCGCCGTGATAGGCGTAGGCCGTGTCGAAGTAGTTGACGCCGTGGGCGTAGGCGTAGTCGATGATTTGCTCCGCCCGGGCAAAGTCCACCCGAGTCTCGTCCCCGTCGAGCACGGGAAGCCTCATGCAGCCCAGCCCGAGGCCGCTGAGCTTCAGGCCCTTGAAGTCTCTGTATATCATGGCGCACCTCCGTATGTTGAGATAGGCCCATTATATACCCCGCGGCCCGCCCGCCGCAATAGCGTTTCGCCGCGCGGCCTATTTGACCGCCCGCCTCAGGCGCAGAAGGCTCAGACAGAGGTTCAGCGCCTCGTTGAAATAGATGATGCCTATGTAGGCCTCGAGCGCGCCCACCGGCAGCAGGAAGTACACCAGCGCGACGCCGAGGCCGGCGTCGAGGATGTTTATGCCCATGCTCCAGACCTGCTGGCCCAGCCCCTTGAGGCAGCCGTCGACGACGGTGTCGACATACATCGCCGGTATGAGCGGCGCGAGCCGGCGTATGTACCTCCCGGCCTCCGCCGAGGAGAAGAGCGCCCTCCCGATGAAGTCCGCGCCCAGGAAGAGCGCCGCGGAGGTTATGAGCGCGAAGGCGGCCGAGAGCGTCAGGAGCGTTTTCACCTCGCGGCGTATGCGCTCGCGCTCCCCGCGCACCTGCGCGCCCGTCAGCTCGGGCACGACGTTCTCCGCCAGCGCGCCCAGGAGGCAGGCGGGGAAGCCTATGACCGGCATCGCCATGCCCTGTATGACGCCGTAGCCGGCCAGGGCCGCGTCCGCGCTCAGCCCGCTCTTTCGGAAGCCGCGCGGCACCAGCAGATGCTCGAGCGTCGAAAGCGCGCTGCGCGCGTAGGCGCTCACCGCCAGCGGCAGCGCGACGGAGAGCATGCGCGCCGTCAGCCTCGGGGAGCTTCCCCGCCCCGCCCCGCGCCGGTCGAAGACGTAAAACAAAAGCATGAGCCCCAGCGAGAGTATGTCCGAGGCCGTCACGCCCAGGCAGACCGCCGCGCAGGAGCTCTCTATATCCCCCTCCGGCGCGCGGTTTAAAAGCGCCGTGACGAAGAACACCAGCGCGCACTGCTCTATGAGATGCACCAGCGAGGGCTTCCAGATGCGCCCGCAGGCGGTGAAATAGCCCGAGAGCACGCTTGAAAGCGCGAGGCAGGGCAGGCCGAAGGCCAGTATGCGCAGGCTGAGCACCGTGCGCGCGTCGCCTATCCAGAGGAAGCCTATGGGCTCGGCCCAGCGCGTGAGGAAAAACATGGCCGCCGCGCCGAAGAGCAGCGCGTAGAGCGCCGAGCGCAGCATCGCGCCGTGGACGCCGCCGTCGCGGCCCAGGCCCAGCTCCTCGCTCACCAGCCGCGTCACCGCGAAGCGTATCCCGCTGACGGCGAAGGTCGTGGCCAGGAGCTCGACGCTCATGACCAGTTGGTAGAGCCCTATCCCCGCCGCGCCTATCCTCCCTGCCAGCCAGCCCTGGAAACCCATGGCGATGCAGCGCATGAGCAGGTTGGCCCCGGTCATCAGCGCAGTGTTCAAAATAAGCCGCCTGCCCATAAAACACCTCCCGCCGGAGTGTATGTCCGCGGCGGGATAAGTATGTGCGCCCGTCCGAAGCCGCAAAAAGCCGCCCGTGCGGGCGGCTTTCGCGCTTAAATTGCGTTTTAGAAATATACTCTGCCGTTATTCACGAACTCGCCCTCGAGCGTGACTGTGCTGTCCGTGAAGCTCTCCTGCCTGAATTCGCCGTTATTTGCGAAGTACGCGCCCTCGGCAATCACAAGCGGGCTGCTCGTCGTGAGGAAGCTGCCGCCGTTCGTGACGCCGCCGCCCGTGAGCGTGAGCGCGCCGAGCTGGTTATACCGCCCGCCGTCTACGCTTATGACGCCGGAATCGCTCTCGGCGTCGCCGAGCTGGATTATCGTGCCGCCCTCGGCCGCGAGGCTGAAGCCGCCGGCGATATCCGCGCCCAGGCAGAGCGTCCCCTCGGCCGAGGCGTCCTTGAGGCTCAGGCTGCCGCCGTAGGCCGCGAGCACGGCCAGGGAGCCGCTTTCGACCTCGCAGCTTTCAAGCTCGAGCGCATACTCGCGCGAGTAGAACCAGCTTCCGCCGGAGACGGAAAGGCCTGCGCCCTCGCCGGAGCAGGTCCAGGGCGCGATAATCTCAAGCATGCCGCCGTTCACGACGGCGACGCCGTCCGCCTCGAGGCCCAGGCCGTTTATCGCGGCGGGAACCCCGTCCACGGTGAGCGCCGCGCCCTCCGCCAGCACAAGCCTGCCCTCGCCGTAGACGTAGAGCGGCTTCGTGAGCGTGAGCGGGGCGGAAATCTCCACCCTCCGGTCGACGTCTATACAGCCGACCGCCGGATCCTCAAGCGCGGCGCGAAGCTCAGCCTCGCTCGCGACCGTCCTGTGCCCCTCCGTGCCCTGGTCTATGGCCGCGAAGTCCGCAAGCCAGACTCCCTCCGTGCCGGAGGAAAAGTCGGTGTTGCGGCTTATGATTGCGCCGCCCGAGGAGTCTATGCCGGAGCCGGCAATGACGCCGGAGCCGTCGTACATGTCAATGAGGCCGAGGTTTTCAAGCTCGCCGTTGACCTCCATGTAGTCCGCGCCGCAGGATACGACGAGGCCGAGGTTCAGGAAGCGCCCGTCCGCGACAAGCGAGCCCGCGTTGAAAAGCGTGCCGCCTATGCGCAGCTCGGCGCCCTGCCCGACGGTGACGCTGCCGCAGTTGAAAAGCGTGCCCTCGTCGTTGTGGAGGCCGGGCGAATCGGAGCCGCCGGAGACGCTTATCTCGCCGAGGTTGAGCGTGTCGCACCAGAGGACGCTGTAATAGGACAGCCTCATGCTGCCGAGGTTCAAAACCCTCGCGTCGGAGCCGCCCTGCTCCCCGGCCCAGACGCCCCGGGCGGGCTCTATCACGCCGCGGTTGAGCACGCAGTCGTCGGACCAGAGGCTGCAGGTGACGCTGCCGTTGTTTATAAGCCCGGCGGTGAACTGAAGTTCGCAGACGTCCTCGCCCTCCGCGGAGTAGCCCTCGGGCAGGCCCAAGGAGCCGTTTTCCGTCACTAAGACGGGCTTTGAGACGCTCAGCTGCCCGCTCACGGCGACGGGCCCGTCCACCGTGATGGCCGTGACCGTGGGATCGTTCGCCGCGGCGAGGAAGCCCTCGAAGTCCGTGACCACGGCCGCGAACTCGAAGACGGCCTCGCTGGGCAGGGTGTGTACGTCCCGGATGTTCCCGCTCTCGCCGAGCAGGGTGAAATGTCCCGGCGTATACCAGAGCGTCGCGTCTATGCTGCCGTTCTCGCCGCAGATTATATCGCCGCCGTCGGTGACGAGCGAGGCGAAGCTGCTGCTCCTGCCGCAGGAGACGTAGCCGTCCACCCAGAGCGTGCAGCCCTCGGCGGCGACAAGCGCGCCGTCCGCGGCGTCCAAGACGCCGTCCTCGGGAACGTACACCGGCTTCGTGAGGCGCAGCTGCGCCGCGCCCGGCTCGTTCGTGACCTCGCCGGAGCAGATTATCGCCGGAACGGCCTCGTCCTCGAGCGCGGCCGCGAGCTCCGCCGCATCCGCGACCGTGACCGCGTCCGCAAAGAGCTCGTCGAAGTCCGGGAGGCTTTCGGGCCGGCCCGTGACTATGGCCGGGGGCTCCGGCCCGCCCTCATCCCTCGGGATAAGCGCAATCGTGAGAATTAAGGCCATGGCCGCGAGCACCGCCGCAAGGGCAATCACGAGCTTCCGCCCGCCCCTGTCCGGATGCGGTTCGGGCTTGGGAGGCACCGGCTCGGGCGGTACCGCCTCCGGCTCCGGGGCGTCCGGCTCGAGGGCCGAGACAAGGGCCTCGACGCTCTCCGGGCGCTCGGCGACATCGAGCGAGAGCGCGCGAAGCAGCGCCGCCCGGCTCTTTGCCGGTATGTCCGCGCCGAAGCTCGCGGGCTCCGGAAGCTCCCTGCCGAGCCGCCGCTCCGGCGCGGAGGGCGGCGTGACGCCCGTGAGGCCGTAGTAGAGGCAGCCCGCGAGCGCGTAGATATCCGCCCTCGCGTCCGGCTCCTTCCCGGAGTC
>DVJK01000170.1 GCA_018716795.1 Candidatus Scatomorpha merdipullorum
TACGACCGGCTCGTCCCCGGCGGGGTAATTTTGCTCCACGACGTCAACGGCTCCCAATACCCCGGCGCGGGCCGCGCCCTCGCCGAATTCTGCTCCGAACGCCGCCTTCTCCCAATCCCCCTCTGCGACCTCCACGCCAGCGCAATTTTGAGAAAATAATTAACGGCGTCCGGAAAGCCGGACGCCGTATTCTTTCACCACACCTGCCATCTCAGGACGAAGGCTATGGCGTAGAGGATGTTCAGGATTATCAGGGCGGCGCTCAGGGCGGCGTCGCGGGTTCGGGTGCGCGCGAGGGAGGAGAGGGCGAGGAAGAAGGGGAGAAGCGAAATCATATACCTCGGCGAGCTCAGAAGCCAGGTCGCGCCTATGGAGACGAAGTAGTAGGCGATGAACCAGGCGGTATAGCTCGGCCTCATATCGCGCGCGGCGGGAATCATGACGGCGAGCGCGGCGAAGTCGAAGACGAGGTTCGGCAGCCAGAGCCCGTAGGCATACGGGGCGTTGTTCCCGAGGCTTGAGAGGAAGCCTTCCAGCTGATAGGCCGCGGTGTTGAAGAAAAGGCCGAGGTTCTGTCCCCAGTGCTCGCTTTGGTATATCATATACTGGAACGGGTTGCCCGAAACCTGATAGTTCACGGCGAGGTAGGCCCCGAAGCCGGCGGGGATGAGCAGCAGCCAGAGGAAGCGGGCGGGCCGCCTTCGCCCGCGCGGCGCGTCAACGGCCTCGTGGACAAGCTCCATGCAGGCCGGCACAAAGAGCATGAGCCCGAGCGAGCGCGTGAAGGCCGCGTAAGCGCCCAGCAGGCAGCCGGCCCCGATTTTGCCGCGCCGCACCAGGTATACGCAGCCGGCGCTCAGGAGCAGGAACAAACTCTCGCTCATCGGCGCGACGAAGAAGAAGCTGCCCGGCAGGAGGCAGAGATAACTCACCGCCCGCAGGCTCTCCTCATGGCCGTAGTCAAGCCGCAGCAGGCTGTATATGACGCTGCCCGCGGCGGAAAAGCTCAAGATTGAGACCAGCAGGCCCGAGAGCACCCAGTCGCGCACAAAGAAGTGCATGAGCCGCATCGCCAGCGGATAGCCCGGCAGGAACACGAGCTGCACCACGCGGTCGCGGCTGCCCTCGGAGAGATACCAGTCGCGCGCAATGTCGACATAGTGGCCGCTGTCGAGGCACTTCCAGAACTCAAGATACTCCGCAAGGCCCCGCCCTCGCCCGAGGGCGGCAAAGAGGACGTAAATGAAAATCTGGAGCAGCAGGCAGTATACGAGCAGCCATATGAAGATTGACGTGCGTATCCGGGCGGGCTCCGCGAGGGAAGGGGCCGGGGCGCGGTATTTCCCGCCGGACCAGAAGCGCATCCAGCCCGGCACAAAGCGCAGGCAGACCAGGGCGAAGAGGGCGGCGCTCAGCGCCGCGGCCAGGCAGGGCAGGAGGCCGTGCCGGGTATCCCCGAGCCAGATGATATAGGCCAGGCCCAGCGCCGCGAGGCCGAGAAGGCAGATGATAAGCCCGGGCAGGGTATATTTTCGCAGGAGTGAACGCATGAAAGGCCTCCGAGAAGATTATGCACGCATTATAGCACCGCTGTTTACAATTGTCAACAGGCAATTCCGGCGCAAAAATCACAGATCGGCGCTTCCCGCAAAGCACAAAAGGACCGGTGCGCGCACCGGTCCTCCTGTTTAAAAAACGCAAGCGGGCCTGTAAGCCGGGTTCTGTAATCGACGGCCATCTATCTAGGCCATGCGTTGCCGCATGGCTCCAGCCACCTCCTCTGGGACGGCCGGGCCGGCCGAAAGTTCCCATCCACGGTGTTGCTCCGGATAGAGTTTACAGCGTCGGCCTGTCTCCAGGCGACGGGCGGGCGCTTATCTCCGCCTTTCCACCCTTACCCCGGCGGAGCCGGGGCGGTATATCTCTGTTGCACTTGTCCGAGGGTCACCCCTGGCGGGCGTTACCCGTTATCCTTGCCCTGTGGAGCCCGGACTTTCCTCACGCACAGGCTTTCGCCTTGTGCCCGCGGCCGTCCGGCCCGCTTGCGCAGACATTTTACCCTTATTGCCCCTCGCCGTCAAGTTATTATTGTAATTGCCGCCGGGAAAGGATATAATCTAGAAGCCGGAAACGGCATTGATAAGGAGTGATTGCATGACTCTTCAGGAATACGTCGACTCGCTGCGCTCCAAGCGCGTGGCGGTCATAGGCATAGGCGTGAGCAACACGCCGCTCATCGACCTGCTTCTGGATAACGGCCTGCCGATAACGGTCTGCGACATGCGCGGCGAGGACGCCCTCGCCGACGAGGCCGAAAACCTCTCGACCCGCGGCGCGGAGCTGAGGCTCGGCGCGGGCTATCTCGACGGACTGAACGGCTTCGACGTCATATTCCGCACGCCGGGCCTGCTGCCCATAGACCGGCATCTGGCCGAGGCCGCGGCGCACGGCGCGGTCGTGACCAGCGAGATGGAGGCCTTCTTCAAGCTCTGCCCCTGCCGCACCATAGGCATCACCGGCTCCGACGGCAAGACGACGACGAGCTCCATAATCGCGGAGCTCCTCAGGGCCGCGGGGCACCGCGTCCACCTCGGCGGCAACATCGGCAAGCCCCTGCTCTGCGAGATACCGGACTTCAGCCCGGACGACGTCGCCGTGCTCGAGCTCTCGAGCTTCCAGCTGCACAGCGCCAATATCCGCCCCGACGTCGCGGTCATAACCAACGTCTCGCCCAACCACCTGGACAAACACCCGACCTACGAGGACTATATCGAGGCCAAGCGCCGCATCTTCCTCAACCAGCGGAAGGAGGACGTGCTCGTCGTCAACCTGGATAACGGCATCACCGCCCGCTTCGGCGAGAAGGCCGGAAGCCGCGTGCTGTACTTCTCCCACCGCGAGACGGTGCAAAACGGCGTCTTCTGCCGCGACGGCATGATTTACTACTCCCGCGACTGGGAGGTCGAGCCCATAATCCCCGAGGGCGAGATACTGCTGCCCGGCGAGCACAACGTGGAAAACTACATGGCCGCCTTCGCCGCGGTCGACGGGCTCGTCTCGCCGGAGATGTGCCGGAAGGTCGCGCGCAGCTACGGCGGCGTCCGGCACCGGCTGGAGCTCATCCGCAAGCTCGACGGCGTTTCGTACATCAACGACTCCATCGCCACCAGCCCCACGCGCACGATAGCGGGCCTTCGCGCCATGCGCGTGAAGCCCATACTCATAGCCGGCGGGCACGACAAGCACGTCTCCTTCGACACGCTGGCCGACGAGATTGCCGAGCGAGTCAAGGCCCTATATCTCACGGGCGACACCGCCGAGGCCATCGCCGCCGCGGTGAGGCGCAGCGTCTTCTTCGACCCCTCGCGCCTGCCCATATACATGGAGCCGGATTTGAAAACCGCAGTCAACGAGGCGCGCGAGCGCTCCATACCCGGCGACGTCGTGCTGCTGAGCCCGGCCTGTTCGAGCTTCGACCGCTTCAGGAACTTCGCCGAGCGGGGCGACACCTTCAGAAAAATAGTAATGGAGTTTGAGGGAAATGAGAGCAACTGAGATACCGCAGTCCGTGCGCGACCTCGCAAAAAGCTGCGAGGCGCGCTTGACGGAACGCTTTGCCGAGATAGACGCCGTCAGCGCCGCGTGTACGGAGCGCGTCATGGACGCCTTCCAGGAGTTCAGGGTGAGCGAGGCCTGCTTCGCCGGCACGACCGGCTACGGCTATGACGACCTGGGCCGCGAGACGCTCGACAGGGTCTGGGCCCGCGTCTTTGGCGCGGAGAAGGCCCTGGTGCGCGTCAACTTCGTTAACGGCACCCACGCCATCGCTAGCGCCGTCTTCGCCGCCGTCCGGCCGGGAGACACGCTGCTCTCCGTCATGGGCGCGCCCTACGACACCCTGCGGACGGCCCTCGGCGTCGACGGCGACGAGTTCGGCTCGCTCAGGTTCTACGGCGTGGACTATTACAAGGTCGACACCCTGGACGGCGGGCCCGACCTCGAGAGCATACGCCGCGCCGCGGACGGGCTCCGGCCCGCCGCCGCGCTCATCCAGCGCTCCCGCGGCTACGACGCGCGCCGCGCGCTGACCGTGGAGGAGATAGGGGAGATTGTCCGCGTCATCAAGTCCGTCTCGCCGGAGACGGCCTGCGTGGTGGACAACTGCTACGGCGAGTTTACCGACACCGTCGAGCCCACGATGCTCGGCGCGGACCTGATAGCGGGCTCGCTCATCAAAAACCCCGGCGGCGGCATTGCGCCAACGGGCGGATACATAGCTGGCGCGGCGGAGCTGGTCGACCGCGCCGCCAACCGCCTCACCGTGCCCGGCATAGGCGGGGAGTGCGGCTGCACGCTGGGCAATAACCGCGCGCTCTTCCAAGGGCTCTTCCTGGCCCCGCACACGACGGCCCAGGCCCTCAAGACCGCCGCGCTCTGCGCCGCCATGCTGACCGAGCTCGGCTTCAAGACCGAGCCCGGCCCCTTCGAAAAGCGCAGCGACATAATCCAGACGATAACGCTCGAGACGCCGGAAAATCTCAAGCGCTTCTGCAAGGGCATCCAGTCCGGCTCTCCCGTGGACAGCTATGTGACGCCCGAGCCCTGGCGGATGCCCGGCTATGCCGACGAGGTCATTATGGCCGCGGGCGCGTTCATACAGGGCAGCTCCATCGAGCTCAGCTGCGACGGCCCCATGCGCGAGCCGTACTTCGCGTTTTTGCAGGGCGGGATTACCTACGAGAGCGGTAAGCTCGGCGTCATGAACGCTATCGCTGAGATGGTTGCTTCTAAATAAGCTTTATTT
>DVJK01000171.1 GCA_018716795.1 Candidatus Scatomorpha merdipullorum
TTTGCGGCGGCGGGCTTTTTGGCGGCGGAGGCGGTCTTCGCCGCGGCGGAGGTTTTCTTGGCCGCCGCGGGCTTCTTGGCCTCGGCGGCGGGCTTTTTGGCCGCGGAGGCGCCCTTCTTCGCCGTGGAAGCGGGCTTCTTGGCGGCGGGAGCCTTTTCGGCGGCGGGAGCGGCCTTTTCGGCGGGCTTCTCCGCGGGTTTTTCAGCCGGGGCCGGGGCGGCCTGGACGGCGCCGGTCTCGGTGGTTTCGGCTTTCTTACGTGGCATGACGAATCATCCTTTCAATTGTCGCGGCGTTGGGAGCGAGGGCGGCCTTGCGCCGGAGAGATATGTATGCGTCCCAAGCCATCATCAAAGCGCATTTGCGCGGCAAATGCCCGGGCGCCCTGCGCCCGTCCGGGCACAGCCCGGAGCTCGGGGATATTATACCACATATCCGCGCAAAGGAAAAGCCTGGTCTGTAAATATCCCGAGAAAAAATAAAATTCTCCCAGAGCGGCGCGGCTTTCGACGCGAAGAGCCCCGCGCGGAAAGGGCGAAATTCCGCGCTTGAATTTGCCCGCGCGCGGTGAGATAATAATACGGTCGATTACGAGAGAAAGCCCGGTGGAACAGTTTTGAGCAGGATAAGGGAAAAACCGTCGCGGGAGGCCGTGTTCAGCACGCTGCCCGTGCCTCGGGCGCTGTGGGTTATGATACTGCCCTCGGTGCTCAGCCAGCTCATAGTGCTTATATACAACATGGCCGACACCTTCTATGTGGCCCAGACGGACAATCCGGACATGGTGGCGGCCGCCTCGCTCATACTGCCCGTGTTCAACATCTGCCTGTGCCTGGCGGGCCTCGCGGGCGCGGGCGGCGGCTCGCTCATATCCCGCCTGCTCGGGCAGGGCAGGCAGGACGAGGCGCGGCGCGTGGGCGTCTTCTCCATCTACCTCGGCGCGGGCATAGCGGCGCTCTTCTCCCTGCTCGCGGGCGTCCTCATGCGGCCGCTGCTCGGCCTGCTCGGCGCGAACGAGGACACCTTTGAGTACGCGCGGCAGTACGCCGTCTGCGTCATAGTCGCGGGCGGGGCGCCGACGGTGCTCTCAAACGTGCTCGCGAACCTCATTCGCAGCGTGGGCCGCTCGACGGCGGCGGGCTTCGGCATAATGCTCGGCGGCGTGCTGAACATCGCGCTCGACCCGCTCTTCATGTTCGTGCTGCTGCCCGAGGGGCAGGAGGTCTTCGGCGCGGGCGCGGCGACCTGCCTTTCAAACTGCGTGTCCTGCGCCTACTTCATCGCGGTCGTGCTGCGCTCCGGGCGAGGGGCCGTTATCACCTTCAACCCGCGCGCGGGGCGTCCCTCGCGCGAGAGCGTGGCGGGCGTCTTCGCCGTGGGCCTGCCCTCGGCGGTCACGACCTTCCTCTTCGACCTCGACTACGTGATTCTCGACAGGCTGATGGTCTCCTACCACAACCTCGCCCTCGCGGCCATAGGCATCGTGCTCAAGGTGGAGCGCTTCCCGCTCAACGTCGGCGTGGGCATCTGCCAGGGCATGATGCCCCTCGCGGGCTTCAACTACTCCGCGGGGAACGCAAAGCGGCTTCGGGATATCATACGCCTGTCCCTGGGCGCGGGCCTCGTGATTGCGGCGGCGAGCATCGCGCTCTACGAGCTCTTCGCGCCGGAGCTCATGCGCCTCTTCCTCGAGGGCGGCGAGGCCGTGTCGCTCGGCGCGAGCTTCCTGCGCGTGCGCGTGCTGGCGACGCCGCTGATGTTCATAAGCTTCTTCACGGTCTACCTCTTCCAGGCCCTGGGCAAGGGCGGCACGGCCACGGGCCTGGCCGTCGTGCGCTGGCTGGGCTTCAACATCCCTATGCTGTATGCTTTGAACGCCGCCTTCGGGATGTACGGCCTCGTCTGGTCGCAGGTGACGGCGGACAGCCTGACCGCGCTGGTCTCGCTCGCCGTATATCTCAAGCTGCGCCCGCCCCTGCTGCGCGGAGGGCGGCTTCCGGCAAAGGAGGGCTGACATGCTCGGCTATTACGAAACCCAAAGCCTTGACCCCTGCTTCAACCTCGCCTTCGAGGAGCAGCTGCTGGAGACGGTGCGCTCCGGCGAGCTGCTCATGCTCTGGCAGAACGACAGAACGGCGGTCATAGGCCTCAACCAGAACGCCGCCGAGGAGGTGGACGCCGAGGCCGCGAAGCGCCTGGGCGTCACGGTGGTGCGGCGCATGACGGGCGGCGGCGCGGTGTACCACGACCTCGGGAACCTCAACTACTCCTTCATAACCGACGCCGGCGACGCCGCGGAGCTGAGCTTCGAGCGCTTCACCGCGCCGGTCTGCGCCGCGCTCGGAAGTCTCGGTGTGCCCGCCGAGGCCACGGGCCGCAACGACATAACCGTGCGCGGCCTCAAGGTCAGCGGCACCGCGCGCAGGCTGTACGCCGGGCGCATACTCCACCACGGAACGCTGCTCTTCCGGACCGACCGCGAGACGATGTCCGCCGTGCTCAGGCCGGACGGCTCCAAGTTCAGCGGCAAGGCCGCGAAATCCGTCCGCGCCCGCGTGGGGCAGATTTGCAGCTTCCTGCCCGAGGGCACGACGCTCGAGGGCTTCAAGGCCGAGCTCCTGCGCGCCCTCGCGCCGGAGGGGCTAGAGCGGCGGAGCCTTGACGCCGCGGCCCTCCGGGAGGTGGAGCGCCGCGCGGAGAAATACCGCTCCTGGGACTGGACCTGGGCGCGCTCGCCCGACTTCGGCTTTAAGAGCTCGCGCCGCTTCCCGGCGGGGAGCCTCACGGTCTCGCTCGACGTCTCGGGCGGCGTGATACGCGGCGCCGCCCTGAGCGGGGATTTCCTCGCCGCCGTGCCCGCCGGGCCGCTGCTCGAGGGGCTGCGCGGCGCGAGGTTTGAAAGGGAGGCCGTCCGCAAGGCGGTCGAGGGCCTCGACCTTGCGAATATCCTCGGCGGGATAGGGCTCGAGGAGCTGCTTAGCCTGATATTCGACTGAGAATTTTTGCACGGTTACCGGCAAATGCCCCAAATCCGTCTCAGCTTTTTTGTCTCAAGCGCCAAAATCCTGAGAAAATCTCCGAACTTGCTTGAGATATGCGGCGCAAGCGCATATAATAATCACGCCGGGCGCGCCTCATCGGCGCGCCCTTTTTGCACAATTCGGAGGGGCAATATATGAAGGATCAACGCAGGCTTGAGGAGATATGGGCGAAGTTCGTCTATGAAAACGAGCTCGACCCGAGCGTGCAGCCCGCCGTGGCCGACGGCTGGCGGCGCTGCAAGGAGGCCGGAGTCAACCCGATAGGCGGCAGGGGCCGCCGCGTGGACGACGAGGTGTTCGAGAGCATACGGGAGGCCAACGCGGGGCTTATAGACGCGGCGATGCCGATTATGCAGAGTGTCTTCGACATTGTCCGCCGCACGGGCTTCCTCATGGTGCTGACCGACGGCGCGGGCTACGTGCTCGAGACGATGGGCGACGAGCGCATCATGGCCAAGAGCGGCGACCTGCGCTTCGTGCCCGGCGCGCTCTGGGATAACGCCAGCGTCGGCACGAACGCGATAAGCGTCGCGCTCGACTCCAACACAGCCATACAGATGGCCGGCGCGGAGCACTACTGCCGCACGCACCACGCCTGGACCTGCTCCGCCGCGCCGATACACGGCGAGGGCGGCGAGGTCATAGGCTGCCTCAACATGTCCGGTGACGCAGCGGACGTCCACGACCACACCCTGGCCGTCGTGCTCTCGGCGGCGATAGGCATAGAGGGCAAGCTCTCGATACAGCGCAACGCCGAGCTCATGCGCTCCGCGCTCGAGGGCAGCGCGGACGGCATCGTCCTCCTGGGCGACGGGTACAGGCCCGTCTGGTCGAACAGCGCCGCGCGCAAGCTCCTGGGCATGGACCCCGCCGGGCTCTCCGGCCTCGACTTCCGGAGCCTGCTGCCCGACGTGGACTGGGCCGCGCGCGACTGGCTGCGCGGCGGCAGCTTCACCGACGACGTGCGCGTCAAGACCTCGGACGGCGTCGTGCGCTGTTCGGCGGCGATAACGCAGTCGCCGGCCCTCGGCTCGCACACCATAAACGTCACGCTCAAGAAGCAGAAGCACGTCCTCGCCACGGTCAACAAGCTCAGCGGCAACCGCGCGGTGTACACCTTTGACGACATCTTCACCGCCGACCCCGCGATGAAGAAGACCACCGCCCTCGCCGCGCGCTACGCCCACTACGACGGGAATATCCTGATAGAGGGCGAATCGGGCACGGGCAAGGAGCTGCTGGCCCAGGCCATACACAACGCCGGAAGCCGCTCCGGCGGGCCCTTCGTCGCCGTCAACTGCGCCTCGCTGCACCGGGATATGCTCGAGCAGGAGCTCTTCGGCTGCGAGTCCGGCGCCCTGCCCGGCGGGGCGAGGCAGGACGGCGCGCCCGGCAAGTTCGAGCTCGCGCGCGGCGGCACGCTCTTCCTCGACGAGATAAGCGACATCCCCATCGAGTTCCAGGCCAAGCTCCTGCGCGCCGTGGAGACGCACCGCATCCTGCGCATAGGCGGCACGCAGGAGATAGAGCTGGACATACGCATCATCGCCTCGACGAACCGCCGCCTGGGCGAGCTGGCCGCCTCCGGGGCCTTCCGCGACGACCTCTTTTACCGGCTGAACGTCCTGCGCCTCGAGATACCGCCCCTGCGCCGCCGTCCCGGCGACATACGCATCTGCGCCGAGCGCTTCCTCGAGCGGCTCAACCGCGCCGACCCGGCCCAGAGCAAGACGATGAGCGAGGACTTCCTCGAGGGCCTCGCGGGCTACGACTGGCCCGGGAACGTCCGCGAGCTGCAAAACGGCGTCGAGCGCGCCTTCTACTCCACGGCCGAGCCCGTCCTCGGCGGGCAGAGCCTCGCCCTGGCCATACCGGAGCCCGCCGCGGCGAAGCAGGAGGCCGCCCACGGCGGCGTGCGGGAGCATGGCGAGGTCCTCGCCGCGCTCACCCTCTGCGGCGGCGATGTGGAGCAGGCCGCAGGCCGCCTCGGCGTCAGCCGCGCGACGCTCTACCGGCAGATAAAGCGCCTCGGCATAGACGTCAAGGCCCTGCGCCATTCCGTCTCAAATCTCAGCGAAGGCTGAGAAAATCACAAGATATTCTCAAGCTGTGAGAAGGATTCGTCAGAATTCCTCTCACGGCTTTGTTATTTTAATGGCAAATTGTGCATAAAGCTCAAGAGTGTTACTGCCGCTTTATGGTGAACGCTGAAAAAATGAGAATAACACGTTTTAACTTGAGAATAATCCTGCGTCCGTGTATAATGAACCGTGTAAAGCAGCGCGGAGGTGAGAATCTTGAAAAAATTTATTGTCGAATTCGGAATGGGCACGGACTTCCACGGCCAGGACGTGACCAAGGCGGCGCTCAAGGCGGCGAAGGACGCCGTGTCGCGCAGCTGCCTTTGCGGCCTGGAGGAGGTCTTGAACCTGACGGATTTCAAGGAGCAGGTGTATATCCACGCGACCGTGGCCGTGACGAAGCCCGAGGAGGTCGACTGCGCCGCCGTGGCGGAGGCTTTCCCGGTGGGCACCGTGGAGGTCGAGGCCGTGCAGGGCGGGCTCCGCTGCGACGGGCTTTGCATCCCGGCCTTCGGCGACTGCGACAAGAGCATAGAGGCGGCGGTCTGCGCCGTCGAGGTGTACGTCAAGGACTGATCGCACGGGGCGCGCCCCTTCGGGCGTCTCCCGGCGCGTTAGAACCATTTTCTAAGCGAGGAGGTTATTGAATGGCAATCAGCAAAGAGCAGATGAAGGACATGTATGTGAAAATGCGCCGCATACGTGACTTCGAAAGCGTGGCCGCGAAGCTGTTCGCGGAGGGCAAAATACCCGGCTTTGTCCATCTCTACCTGGGCGAGGAGGCCATAGCTCCCGCCGTGTGCGAGTGCCTGACGGATAAGGACTTTATCACCAGCACTCACCGCGGGCACGGCCATATCATCGCCAAGGGCGGAGATCTCAACCTCATGATGGCCGAGCTCTTCGGCCGCGTGACGGGCTACTGCAAGGGCAAGGGCGGCTCCATGCACATCGCCGACCGCGACAAGGGCATCCTGGGCGCGAACGGCATCGTCGGCGCGGGCCACTGCATCGCCTGCGGCGCGGGCCTCTCCATCCTCATCCGGGGCACCGACCAGGTCTGCGTCTGCTTCTTCGGCGACGGCTCGACGAACCAGGGCACCTTCCACGAGTCGCTGAACATGGCGAGCATCTGGAAGCTTCCCATCATCTTCGTCTGCGAGAACAACCACTACGGCATCTCGATGAGCCAGGACCGCCACCAGGCCATAAAGGACGTCGCCGACCGCGGCGCGGCCTACAACATCCCCGGCATCTCCGTCGACGGCAACGACCCCATGGCCGTCTACGAGGCCGCGGAGGAGGCCGTCGCCAGGGCGCGCGCGGGCAAGGGCCCGACCCTGCTCGAGTGCAAGACCTACCGCCAGCACGGCCACTTCGAGGGCGACCCCGCCATCTACAAGCCGAAGGAGGAGCAGGCCGCGTGGATGGAGAAGGATCCCATGCCGCGCTACGCCAAGTTCCTTGTTGAGAACGGCGTCATGACCCAGGACGAGGTCGACGCGGTCGACAAGCAGGTCGAAAAGGAAATCGAGGACGCGATCGCCTTCGCCGACGCCCAGCCGCTGCCCGCCGTGGAGACCGCGGTCGTGGATGTGTATTCCGACATAGTTGAGGAGGTGCGCGACAGATGAAGATGATGACTTACTCCGAGGGCATCCGCGAGGGCATGAGCATCAGGATGCGTGAGAACCCCAACGTATTACTCTTCGGCGAGGACGTCGGCAAGTTCGGCGGATGCTTCGGCGTGTCCATGGGCATGTTCGACGAGTTCGGCCCCGAGCGCGTGCGCGATACGCCCATCTCCGAGGGCGCGATAATAGGCTGCGCCGTCGGCGCGGCCGCCACGGGCCTGAGGCCCATAGCCGAGCTGATGTTCTGCGACTTCCTCACCGTCGGCATGGACCAGCTCGTCAACCAGGCCGCCAAGATGCGCTATATGTTCGGCGG
>DVJK01000016.1 GCA_018716795.1 Candidatus Scatomorpha merdipullorum
CATCCGCCGCCTACTTCGCCACAAAGCGGTAGCCGAGGCCGCGCACGGTCTGGATATAGCGGGGCTGGGCGGGCTTGTCCTCTATCTTGGCGCGCAGGCGGGAGATATACACCATGACCGTGTTCTCGTCCACCAGGCTCCCACCCCAGACGAGGTCGTAGAGCCGGCTGCGGGAGAAGATGCGGTCGGGATTGTCCATGAAGAGCTTCATCATGGCGTTCTCCTTGCCGGAGAGGACAATCTCCTCGCCGTTTTTGTAAAAGCGCAGGGTGCTGGTGTTGTACGTAAAGGGCCCGGCCGTCACCAGGTCCTCCATCGGGAGGCCGCGGCTGCGGCGTATCAGCGCCCGGGCCTTCGCCGCGAAGACCACGGGGTTGAAGGGCTTCGTCACATAGTCGTCCGCGCCGAGGTCGAGGCAGTACAGCTGCTCATAGTCCTCGCCGTGCGCCGAGCATATCACCACCGGCGTCTTCACGCCGCGGCGGCGCAGGTCCTGGAGCACGTGATAGCCGTCTATGCCGGGCAGGTCGATTTCCAGCACCACGAGGTCGTATTTCACCCGCCAGAGCCGTTCGAGCGCCTCCTCGCCGGACGAGGCGGTCTCCGCCTGGATGGCCGCCGAGCGCAGCGAGCGGGCCAGGACGGTCCGCGAATTGACGTCCGCATCTATTATTAATACAGTGTCGGCCAAGGCGGCAGCTCCTTCCAGCGCAATCTTAAAGACAGTTAAACTTGGTTTAATAATCCCATTATAGGGCATAAAGTGCGACATTGCAAGCAAAACCGACGAGATAAGCACAAATTTTTCTCTCAATGCGCGGTTTCAAACGCTAAAGTGAGCGCGGAAGGATTGTGAAAACCTTAATAAATATTAAGCTTGAGTAAATACAAAATTCATCTCACTTTGTTATACTTTTGACTATGATACACGGGGCACTGCGCCGAGCCCTCCGGGTACAAGGCCCGGGGAGCGCAGGCGGCGCGGCGCTCCGTAATTACCCGTATGCGAAATATATCGGGAGGTAGAAACATAATGAAGAAGCTGACTGCAATCGTACTTACGCTGCTTCTCTGCGTCGGTCTGCTGGCCGGCTGCGGCATCACCGTGGTCCAGTACACCGGCGAGGGAGCCGTGAGCCCCGCGCCCGAGGAGGAGACTCCGAGCGGCGAGCCTGTCGAGGTCCCGGAGGGCGAGCTGGCCCTGGGCTTCAACATGGTAGCTAACCTGGCCTTCGGGCACAGCGGCTCCGCCAACGCGACGGCGGAGGCCGACGGACTGGCCCAGGCGAACGTGGACATCTACGCCGTCACGATAAACAGCGAGGGCGTGATAGTCGACTGCAAGATAGACGCCATTCAGTGCAAGGTGAACTTTGACGCCGCCGGCCAGCTTATAACCCCGGTGGGCACTGAGTTCCTGAGCAAGATGGAGCTGAAGGACGACTACGCGATGCGCGGCGCGAGCGGCATCAACGCGGAGTGGTTCGAGCAGGTTGAGGCCCTTGAGGAGTACTGCATCGGCAAGACTCCGGAGGAGGTCGCGAACATAGCTCTTGACGACGCGGGCAAGGCGACCGACGCCGACCTTATCGCGGGCATCACGATGCCTCTCGGCGACTTCATCGCCGGCGTTGTGGGCGCGTGCGATAACGCGCGCGTGAGCGGCGCGAAGGAGGGCGACACCCTCTACATGCACTCCGTGAGCGCGATGAGCGATTCGAGCAAGTCCGCGAGCGACGAGGGCGACGGCCTTGCGCAGTGCGACACCACCGCTGGCGCTTATACCATCGCCGCCGACGGCACGATAACCGACATTGAGCTCGACTGCGTGCAGACGAAGATCAACATCAACACCGCGGGCGAGATCACGAACGACCAGGAGGCCACCGCGGTCACGACGAAGACGAACCTCGAGTATGACTACGACATGCTGAAGGCCTCTCCGATAGGCAAGGAGTGGTTCGAGCAGACGAACTTCTTCGAGGACTACTGCAAGGGCAAGACCGTCGACGCGGTTGCGGCCACTGAGGTGAACCCGGACAACGGCCACGTCGCCGAGAGCGAGGTCGACCTCGTCGCCGGCTGCACCATGAACATCAACGACTTCGTCGTCGTCCTCACCAAGAGCAAGTAATATGCCTTTTAAGACCCTTCGCCGGGCGGCGGCGCTGCTTCTCGCCGCGCTGCTGCTCGGCCTGGCCGGCTGCTCCGAGGGAACGCCCGCGGGGCCGCCGGCTTCGGCGGAGCCCTCCGGGGCCGGGGCGGAGCTGACGCGCTATCAGGCGCAGTTCCTCGAGCTCTTCGACACCGTCACCACCGTCATAGGCTACGCCGAAACGGAGGAGGAGTTCTCCGAGACCGTGAACGCCTTCCGCGACGAGCTGAGGGAGTATCACGAGCTCTACGACATCTATAACGACTACGAGGGCGTCAACAATATAAAAACCATCAACGACAGCGCCGGAGGCGAACCCGTGAAGGTCGACCGGCGGATAATCGACCTGCTGCTCTTCTGCCGCGAGATGTACGAGGCGACGGAGGGCAGGACGAACGTCATGATGGGCAGCGTCCTCTCCCTCTGGCACGACGCGCGCGAGCTGGGCATAAACGACCCGGAGCGCGCCGAGCTCCCCGACATGGACGAGCTCGAGGCCGCGAAGGGGCACACGGGCTTCGACGCCCTTGTGATAGACGAGGAAAACTCCACCGTGCAGATAACCGACAGCGAGGCCAGCCTCGACGTCGGCGCGGTGGCCAAGGGCTACGCGACGCAGCGCGCCTGCGAGAGCCTGCCCGCCGGGCTCCTGGTGAGCGTGGGCGGCAACGTCTGCATCACCGGGCCGAAGCCGGCCGACGGCTCCGACTGGATAATCGGCGTGCAGGACCCCGACGGCGGCGCGAGCGACTATATCCTCACGCTGGCCCTCTCCTCCGGCAGCATGGTCTCGAGCGGCGACTATCAGCGCTACTACACCGTCGACGGCGTGACCTACTGCCACATAATCGACCCGGACACGCTCATGCCGCCCGCGCTCTGGCGCGCGGTGACCGTCCTCTGCCCGGACTCCGGAAAGGCGGACGCGCTCTCCACGGCGCTCTTCTGCCTCAGCCGCGAGGAAGGCGAGGCCCTGCTTGAGCGCTTCGGCGCCGAAGCGCTCTGGATTCGCCCGGACGGCTCGACGGAGTGTACGCCGGGCTTCGAGGCGCAGATAGAAGAATACGCAAATTAGTCCGCAAAGCGGACAAGCGCTCCCTCTCTCCGCGAAAAGCGGAGGCCGCGGGAGAAGCCCGCGGCGTGCGGCGTCCGCAAGGACGCGCAAAGTCAACGGGATGGACTTAATAAATTGAGAGGTGAGAATATGAAACAGCTTTTCAGCGGCGGCATCCACCCGGAAGGGTTCAAGGAGCTGTCGCGCGGCGGCGAACCGACGCCGGTGCCCGCCCCTGAAACCGTCGTCATACCTCTCCGTCAGCACATAGGCAGCGCCTGCGAGCCTCTGGTGAGCGTGGGCGACAGCGTGCTGATGGGCCAGAAGATAGGCGACGGCGACTCTCGCAGCTCGCCGGTACACGCCACCGTCTCCGGCACCGTCACCGCCATCGAGGAGCGGGAAATCCCCGGCGGCGACCGCGTCAAGTGCGTTATCATAAAGAACGACGGCAAGGACACTCCCGCGCCCATGACCGGCCGCGCCAGCTGGCTGAGCCTGAGCGCCAAGGAGGTCGCCGACATCGTCCGCGAGTGCGGCATCGTCGGCATGGGCGGCGCGGCCTTCCCGACCAACTCCAAGATAGCCTCCACCGCCGGCAAGACCAAGGACGTGCTCATAAACGCCTGCGAGTGCGAGCCCTATATCACCAGCGACGACACCGAGATGTGCTGCTTCGCCCACGACGTTATCGGCGGCGCGAAGCTCCTCTGCAAGGTGCTCGGCGCGGAGAAGAGCATCATCGCCATTGAGGACAACAAGCCCGAGGCCGCCGAGGCGCTGAAGGCCGAGCTCGGCGACGAGCCGAGCGTCGAGATCCGCGTCCTGCCCACCCGCTATCCCCAGGGCGCGAAGAAGCAGCTCATCCTCGCCGTCACGGGCAGGGAGGTCGCTCCCAACGCGCGCAGCGGCGCGCTCTTCAACGTCACCACCACCGCGAACGTCTACCGCGCGGTGACGAAGGGCCAGCCCCTGCTTGAGAAGATTGTCACCGTCACGGGCGACGGCGCGAACGAGCCGAAGAATATGCTCGTGCGTATCGGCACCTCCTTCGCCGACGTCATAAAGGCCGCCGGCGGGATAAAGGAGGAGACCGCGCAGGTCGTGGCCGGCGGGCCCATGATGGGCAAGGCCGTCGGCAGCCTCGACGTGCCCGTCGTCAAGGGCACGAACGCGATACTCTGCCTCACCAAGGTAAGCGAGGCCGCGGCCGAGCCCACCTGCATCCGCTGCGGCAAGTGCGTGGAGGTCTGCCCCATGAACCTCCAGCCGCTCTACCTCTACCGCTACGCCCTCGCCGAGGACAAGGAGATGCTCGACGAGTATTATCTCAACGACTGCATGGAGTGCGGCTGCTGCGCCTTCATCTGCCCGGGCAAGCTCCCGCTGACGGAGACCTTCGTAAAAGCCAAGCACATGCTTAAGAAGGGAGGAAAATGAGCGTGAACCTTACCGTTTCCGCCGCGCCTCATATCCGCAGCAACGGCAGCACCCGCAACGTCATGCTGGACGTGCTCATTGCGCTCGTCCCGGCAATCATCGCGGGCGTCATCCTCTTCGGACTGCGCGCGCTGACGCTCGTGCTCGTCTCGGCCGCGGCCTGCGTGGTGTTTGAGGCCCTGTTCTGCCTCGTCACCCGGCACAGCCTGACCGTCGGCGATCTCTCCGCCGTGGTCACGGGCGTGCTGCTCGCGCTCTGCGTGCCCGACGGCTGCCCCTACTGGGCGCTCATCGTCGGCGATGCCTTCGCCATCATCGTGGTCAAGGGCCTCGTCGGAGGCCTCAGCCAGAACATATTCAACCCCGCCCTCGGCGGCAGGGCCTTCATGATGCTCTTCTGGCCCGCCACCCTCACCCGCGCCGGAAGCGCCGTCAAGCTCGACGCCTTCGCCTTCGGCAGCGTCGACTTCGTGGCCTCCGCCACCCCGATGCAGGACATGAGCCGCGGCGCCCTGCCCGACCTCGGCCTCGTCGACATGCTGCTCGGCCGGCACGGCGGCACGATAGGCGAGGTCTGCATCCTCGCGCTGCTCATCGGCCTCGTCTGGCTGCTCGCGCGCCGCGTCATAAGCTGGCGGATTCCCGCGGCCTATATGGGCACGCTGGCCGTCCTGAGCCTCGTGTTCTACAAGGGCGACAGCGCCCTCATGTGGATGCTGTACTCCGTCATGGGCGGCGGCGCGATGCTCGGCGCCATCTTCATGGCCACCGACTACGCCACGAGCCCCGTGCTCCCCAAGGCCCAGATAGTCTACGGCATCGGCTGCGGCGTGCTGACCGTGCTCTTCCGCTACAACGGCAACTTCCCAGAGGGCGTCACCTACGCCATCCTCATTATGAATGCCCTCGCCTGGGCGCTTGACAGGGCCCTGCCCGTGAGACGCTTCGGCGTCATGAAAGGAGGCGCCGGGAAATGAACGCTAAGAAGCTCCTTATCCCCGTCGCTGTGATTCTCGCCGCGGCCATCGTCCTCTTCGCCGCAAGCGCCGGTCTCGCCGGCACCGCCGAGGCCAAGAGGGCCGAGACCATCGACCAGCTCCTGGACTACATGCTCCCCGGCGGCGGCAGCTATGAGTACGTCGCCAACGAGGACGAGAGCAGCAATATCCTCGGCTCCTACGTCGGAAGCCAGGGCAGCGTCGTCGAGAGCGTGGTGCCCGGCTTCATGACCGACATCCACATGCTCGTCGGCGTGCAGAACGACGGCCTCGTCACCAGCGTCTGCATACTTGAGAACAACAACACCTACGGCCTCGGCATGAAGGCCTCGAGCGACTGGGACTTCCTCGTCCAGCTCGTGGACAGCAAGGGCGACCTCGCCGTGGGCGAGAATGTCGACGCGATTACCGGCGCGACCATAAGCACCAACGCCGTCGTCAACGCGGTCAACGCCGCACAGAAGTACGCCGCTCCCGCCGAGGAGCCCTCCTCCGGCGGCCTGACCGGCACGGCCGACGGCTTTGCCGGCCCGATAACCGTCGAGGTCACGATGGACGGTGACACGATAACCGGCGTCACCGTCACCTCCAACAGCGAGAGCGCCCCGAGCACCGCGCTGGAGGACATCCCGGCGGCGATAGTCGCGGCGAACAGCCCCGACGTCGACGTCGTCGCGGGCGCGACCTACACCAGCCAGGGCATCATCGACGCCGTCAAGAACGCGCTTGAGAACGCCGGCAGCGCCGGCGGCTCCGGCGGCCTGACCGGCACGGCCGAGGGCTTTGCCGGCCCGATAACCGTCGAGGTCACGATGGACGGCGACACGATAACCGGCGTCACCGTCACCTCCAACAGCGAGAGCGCACCCGGCACCGCGCTGGAGGACATCCCGGCGGCCATAGTCGCGGCGAACAGCCCCGACGTCGACGTCGTCGCAGGCGCGACCTACACCAGCAACGGCATCATCGACGCCGTCAAAGACGCCATCGGCGCTTAAAGGAGGGCTGAGATTATGAAGACCGTTTCATTCAGGCTCAACACCGTGCTCGCGGCCGTCGCGGGCCTTGGCTGCCTGGCCATTGTCCTGGCCCGCGCGCTCGCGCCCTACATGGTTGTTATCCCCCTGGTGAGCATCCCCAACATCGCCGCGGTCAGCGTCGCCGCCGTCGTGGTGGACGGCTACCTCGACTGGAAGAAGCCCATCCCCGGCCGCAGCTGGACGCTCACCGCCGCGCTCGCCGCGCTGACCTTCTGGCTGCTGCCCTGGGCCGCCGGGCTCACGACCGCCGCCGAGGCCCTGCGCGTCGGCGTCATAGGCGGCCTCGTCTTCGCGCTGATTGCCTTCATGTTCACCGGCATCCGTCAGAAGATAGCCTCCGGCCCCGCCGGCAAGGGCTGGCTCGCCTACGTCTCTCCGCTCGCCGCCGGCTTTGTGCTCTTCCTCGCCTTCCAGGCGTTCATAGAAGTGATACTCTAAGCGGCTGCGAAAGCAAAACCAGAGTGATTTGTCAAACTAAGTGCAACAGGAATTGAGCTCGAAGTCCCATAGTTCCTGAGCAGAATGGAAGTTCAGAACTTTGCGAGGCCTGGCGTTGATTAACGCCAGGTTTCGTTTTAGCGTGGCGGGAGCGACACGGGATAGATTCCTGCCCTTGGGATAGAACTCCCGGAGCAGGCCGTTGAGATTCTCGTTTGTGCCCTTCTGCCAGGCGCAATAGGGGTCGGCAAAATAGACCTCGCAGTGCAGCCGTTCCTCAATTCTGCGCCAGTTGGCAAATTCAGCGCCACGGTCGCAGGTGATCGTCTTGACCAGCTGGGGCGGAAAGGCAGACAACGCAGAGACGATCGCATTCTCCATGGTCTCCGCCCGCCGGTCAGGCATCTTCACGGCAATGTAAAAACGTGTCTTGCGTTCCGCCAGAGTAGCGAAGCAGGCTTTGCTCTTGCCCTGGCCGCTTACGACCGTATCCGCTTCCCAGTGACCGGCTTCTTTCCGGCTGTACACGGAC
>DVJK01000172.1 GCA_018716795.1 Candidatus Scatomorpha merdipullorum
TTCGGCGAGGCCGACGGCCTGCCCGGCGTGACGGTCGACCGCTTTGAGGACGTGCTCGTGACGCAGATACTCTCCCTCGGCATGGAGATGCGCAAGGACGTCATTTACCGCGCGCTGGCGAGGCAGCTCGCGGAGATGGGCGCGGAGATACGCGGCGTCTACGAGCGGAGCGAGTCCGCCCTGCGCGCCAAGGAGGGGCTTGAGGTTGTCTCCGGCTGGTATGAGGGCCTGCCGCACTCGGGCGGCACGAGCACGGTTATAACGGAAAACGGGATAAAATACACCGTCGACTTTGCAAATGGGCAGAAGACGGGCTTCTTCCTCGACCAGAAGTATAACCGCCGCGCCGCCGCCCGGATTGCGCCGGGCCTGCGCGTCCTCGACTGCTTCACGCACACCGGCTCCTTCGCGCTCAACTGCGCCGCCGCGGGCGCGGAGCGCGTCACCGCCGTGGACGTGAGCGAGAGCGCCGTCGCCCTCGCCCGCGCGAACGCCGCGCTCAACGGCCTTGAGGACCGGATGGACTTCCTCGCCGCCGACGTCTTCGAGCTCCTGCCGCGGCTTTTGGAGGAGGGCGCGAGGTACGACTTCATCATCCTCGACCCGCCGGCCTTCACCAAGTCGCGCCGCACGGTGAGGAGCGCCGAGCGCGGCTATAAGGAGATAAACTACCGCGCCATGCGCCTGCTGCCGCGCGGCGGCTATCTCGCCACGGCATCCTGCTCGCACTTCATGGGCAGCGAGAACTTTGAGCACATGCTCCGCAGCGCCGCGCGCGACGCAAATGTCGGCCTGCGGGAGATTGAGGTCCGCAAGCAGGCCCCGGATCACCCCGTCCTCTGGAACGTCCCCGAGACGGAGTATCTGAAATTCTACCTGTTCCAGATAGTATAAGGAAAGGCTCCCTCGTAAGGGAGCCTTCAGGCCGCCGAAAAACGCGCTCATGACAGGTTTCGGAGGGAAAGATATTGTGAAAGAAAACCGTCAGGGTTGTCTTTCACGTTCAATCCAAGCGTTTTTCAGAACATTTCCGTGTTCTGAAAAACGCTTTTCAGCTTGTCGAAAAACTTTTTCGACAAGCTGAAGGCTCCCTCGTGAGGGAGCCTTTTTGCGCTTTATAAACCGGTTTCCGGCTTCAGTCCAGGACCAGCGTGGCGAAGTAGTCCTCGGGCGTTTCGGCCCGGCGTATCAGCTTGGCCTCCCCGTCGGGGCAGAGGAGGACTTCGGCGCTGCGGAGGCGGCCGTTGTAGTTATATCCCATGGCGCGGCCGTGCGCGCCGGTGTCGTGAATGACGAGGAGGTCGCCTATCTCCACCTCGGGCAGCATGCGGTCGACGGCGAACTTGTCGTTGTTCTCGCAGAGGGAGCCCGTGACGTCGTAGAGATGGCCGCACTCGGAGCACTCCTTGCCGGCGACGGTGATGTGGTGATAGGCCCCGTACATGGCCGGGCGCATGAGGTCGCAGGCCGAGGCGTCGACGCCGACGTAGTCCTTGTAGATGTGCTTCAGGTGCAGCACCTTCGTCACGAGGCAGCCGTAGGGCGCAAGCATATAGCGGCCCATCTCCGTGAAGATGCGCACGTTGCCCATGCCCGCGGGCACGAGGATGTCCTCAAACGCGCGCTTGACGCCCTCGCCTATGACGGCGATGTCCGGCATGGGCTCGCCGGGCCGGTAGGGGATGCCCACGCCGCCGGAGAGGTTGATGAAGTCTATCTCCGCGCCCGTCTCGCGGCACAGCTCCACGGCCAGGCGGAAGAGCTGGGAGGCGAGCTCGGGGTAATAGGCCTCGCTCGTGGTGTTGGAAGCGAGGAAGGCGTGGATGCCGAAGCGCTTCGCGCCCGCCTGCCTGAGCATTCGGTAGGCCTCGATAATCTGCTCGTGCGTCATGCCGTACTTGGCCTCGCCGGGATTGTCCATGATGCGGTTGGCGATGGAGAACTTGCCGCCGGGGTTATAGCGGCAGCAGACCAGCTCCGGCACGGGGCCGACGTTTTCAAGGTAGTAGGGTATGTGGCTGATGTCGTCGAAGTTTATGACGGCCCCGAGCTTCGCGGCCAGGGCGAACTCCTCGGCCGGCGTGTCGTTCGAGGAGAACATGATTTCCTCGCCCTTTATGCCGAGCTTTTCGCAGAGCATGAGCTCGGTGAGGCTCGAGCAGTCCATGCCGCAGCCCTCGCCGCGCAGAAGCTCCATTATGGCGGGCGTCGGGGTGGCCTTTACGGCAAAATATTCCCTGTATCCCCTGTTCCAGGAGAAGGCGGCGTTCACGCGCCGGGCGTTTTCGAGGATGCCGCGCGCGTCGTAGAGATGAAAGGGTGTAGAAAATTTGGCGCAAATGGCGTCCAGCTGCGGCTTCGTGACGAAGGGAAGCTTGTTATTTATCATTTTTTTACCCCCCAAAACAGGAATTTTGGCGATTGTAAACCTGAAAACATTATAATATAATCATTTTTGAAAGTCAAAACACATTCCGCGAAAAAATACTTTAATTCGTTATGGAAAAATTGTATAATGTCATCAAGAGACGGGCCGCTCCGCAAAGCCCCGTGCGAATAGGGAGGGTATTCTATGGAACAGAGAGAACTCGCAGAAAAATTCGTCTCCCGGGACGACGTCTGGCTATTCAACACCGGAAACGCTCAAAGGGCCTACGACGCCTTCGCCTGCCGGTACATACCCGAGCTGGATATGCACCGCTTCATGGTCTGGGCGCCCAACGCGAAGGAGGTCTCCGTCGTCGGCGACTTCAACGGCTGGGACGGGGCCGCCGCGCCGATGTACAGGTGCGAGGGAGGCGTGTGGTGCGCCTTCGTTCCCGGCGTGAAGAACGGGGATATATATAAGTTCCGCGTCGCCGGCGCGGACGGGAACACGGTGCTCAAGGCCGATCCCTTCGCGCTCCACGCCGAGACCGGCCCGGCCACGGGCAGCAAGGTCTGGGATATCGAGGGCTTCGGCTGGACGGACGCCGAATACATGGACCGCCGCCGCGGCTACGACGCGCTGCACTCGCCGATGAACATATACGAGCTGCACATGGGCTCCTGGCGCAAGAGGGAGGAAGAGCTCTATCCCAACTACCGGGAGGTGGCGGACGAGCTGGCCGCCTACTGCCGGAGGATGCACTTCACCCACGTCGAGCTCATGCCGATAACCGAGTATCCCTTCGAGGGCTCCTGGGGCTACCAGGTCACGGGCTATTACGCGCCCACGAGCCGCTACGGCACGCCGCAGGACTTCATGTACTTCGTGGACAGGCTCCACGCGGAGGGCATAGGCGTCATTATAGACTTTGTACCCGCGCACTTCCCGCGCGACGAGCACGGCCTCCGGCTCTTCGACGGCACGCCCTGCTATGAGTGCAGCGAAAGGCGCATGGCGGAGCATCCGGACTGGGGTACGATGATTTTCGACTACGGCAAGCCGCAGGTGCAGAGCTTCCTCGTCAGCGCGGCGATGTTCTTCTTCGACAAATACCATATCGACGGCATACGCGTCGACGCGGTGAGCAGCATGCTCTACCTCGACTACGGCCGCCGAGGCGGGGAGTGGACGCCCAACAAGGACGGCGGCAACATAAACTACGGCGCCGTGGACTTCCTGCGCAAGCTCAACTCCACGGTCCTCACGGCCTATCCCGGCGCGGTCAGCATCGCGGAGGAGAGCACGGCCTTCCCGCTGGTCAGCCGCCCGCCCGAGGTCGGCGGCCTCGGCTTCAGCTTCAAGTGGGATATGGGTTTCATGCACGACACGCTCGACTATATGTCCATGGACCCCTACTTCCGCTCCAACAACCACAGCCGCATAACCTTCTCCATGATGTACGCCTTTTCGGAGAACTTCGTCCTCTCCTATTCGCACGACGAGGTTGTCTACGGCAAGGGCAGCATGGTGAACAAGATGTGGGGCGACTATGAGCTCAAATTCGCCTCGCTGCGCGCGCTCTACGGCTTCCAGTTCGCGCACCCGGGCAAGAAGCTGACCTTCATGGGCGGGGAGTTCGCCCAGTTCATAGAGTGGAACTACAAGCAGCAGCTCGACTGGAACCTCCTCGACTACCCGATACACGACGCGATGCGTCGCTATTTCCGCGACCTGGGCCGCATATATGAGAGCACGCCGGCCATGTTCAGGGTGGACGACTCCTGGGACGGCTTCCAGTGGCTGAACGTGGACGACTCCGCGCGCTCCTCCGTGGCCTTCATGCGCATGTCGCGCGGCTCGCACATCGTCTGCGCGCTGAACTTCACGCCCGTGCGCTACGACGGCTTCACCATAGGCCTGCCCAAGCCCGGCGTGCTGCGCGAGATACTCAACTCCGACGATGAAAAGTACGGCGGCTCCGGCGCCCTCAACGAGCCCGAGATACGCTCGCACAAGAAGCCCTTCCTCGAGTTTGCAAACTCCGCGGAGATAACCCTGCCGCCCATGAGCTGCGTCTATTTCCGCTTCACGCCCTCCAAGACCGCGCCCAAGCGCAGAAAGACCGCAGAGAAAAAGCCCGCAAGGCGAGGCGCTAAGAAATAAGGCGCGCGCCGCGGGCGCGCCGGCGCGTCCGGCCGGTTCCCGCCAAGAAAGGATTTGATGAATATGAAACGCCAATTCCAGCAGGCCCTCGCCGACAAGGGCCGCGACCGCCTGCCCACCGTACTGCTCGTGAGCGCCGAGTGCGCTCCCATATCCAAGACCGGCGGCCTGGCCGACGTCGTGGGCACCCTGCCCAAGGCCCTCGCCGCGCTGGGCATAGACGCGCGCGTCATAACGCCCTACCACCGCATAGTCAAGGACGTGTACGGCGAGCAGGTGGAGCACATGTTCAGCTTCTCCGTCGACCTCGGCTGGCGCAGCCAGTACGTGGGCATTGAGAAGCTGGTCCTCGACGGCATCACCATATACCTTGTGGACAACGAGTATTACTTCGGCGACCGCATCTACCGCGGCGGCGTCGCCGAGGGCGAGCAGTACGCGTTTTTCACCCGCGCCGTGCTCGACGCCATCCCGAACCTCGGCTTCTTCCCGGACATCCTGCACTGCAACGACTGGCACACGGCCATGATACCCATGCTGCTCCGCACGCAGTACGGCAACTATGTCCACGGCAGGATGAAGACCCTGCTCACGATACACAATATTGCCTACCAGGGCAAGTTCGGCTTCGAGTTCTTCCGCGACCTGCTGCGCGTGGAGGACAGGTACTACACGCCGGAGTTCATGGAGCTCAACGGCTGCGGCGCCTTCCTCAAGGGCGGCTGCGTCTTCGCCGACCGGCTGAGCACGGTGAGCCCGAGCTACGCCGACGAGATATGCACGCCCTACTACGGCGAAGGCCTCGACGGCATCCTCTCGGCGCGCCGGCACGAGCTCTCCGGCATCATCAACGGCATAGACACCAAGGTCTTCAACCCCTTCTCCGACAAGCTCATCGCCCGGAAGTACGACAAGGGCCACCTCAAGGGCAAGCAGGCCTGCAAGGACGCGCTCATGTTCGACATGGGCCTGCACGCCGAGCCGCGCACCCCGCTCATTGCCATGGTCACGCGCATGACAAGCCAGAAGGGCTTCGACCTCGTGGAGCGCGTGCTTGACGAGATGATGGGCTTAGACATCTGCTTCATGCTGCTCGGCAGCGGCTCCGGCGAGTATGAGAACTTCATGCGCGAGGCGGAGGCGCGCCACCGCGGCCGGCTCTGCGCCTATATAGGCTATAACGAGGAGCTCAGCCACCGTGTCTACGCCGGCGCGGACATGCTGCTCATGCCCAGCCGCTTTGAGCCCTGCGGCCT
Organism: Candidatus Scatomorpha merdipullorum; assembly: GCA_018716795.1. Classification (GTDB taxonomy): domain Bacteria; phylum Bacillota; class Clostridia; order Oscillospirales; family Oscillospiraceae; genus Scatomorpha; species Scatomorpha merdipullorum. Next base: position 5,788 of record DVJK01000172.1, read on the forward strand.
CTCGCAGATGATAGCCATGCGCTACGGCACCCTGCCCATAGTGCGCGAGACCGGCGGCCTCAAGGACACCGTCCGGCCCTATAACCAGTATACCGGCGAGGGCAACGGCTTCTCCTTCGCCAACTACAACGCCCATGAGATGAAGGACACCGTGGAGATGGCCTGCGACGTCTATCGCAGCCAGCCCGAGGCCTGGACCGCCCTCCAGCGCAGCGCCATGAGCGAGGACTTCAGCTTCTCGCGCTCCGCCGAGGACTACGCCCGGCTCTATATCGACATGCTGTGAGGGGCGCACATGGGGAAAAAGAGAAAGACAACCGTTTATTTCGGCGGTACGGCCCATGAGCTCTGGACCGAGCGCGGCCTGGAGGTGAGCTACACCGGCCGCACGGCCGTCGTCGCCGAGGGAGAGGGAGAGGATATGCGCGCCGAGGCGCCGGAACCCGAGCGGGCCGGAGACGTCAAGGCCGGATATAACGAGCTGGCCAGATGCCTGGAGCTGGCCGTCCGGCTCAACGCCCGGGCGGTCTCCCCGCTGTCCCAGGCCTATTTCGCCGCCTCCGCGGACGTGCAGCGCGCGCTGGAGGACTGCGCGGACTGGCGCCGCCTGCCCGAGAGCTTCCGCCGCGAGGTGTACGGCGGGGCGGAGAGCATTGCGCTCGCGGAGCTTCTGCGCTGCCTGCTGGACGAGAAGCGCGCCGGCTGGGATGAGGCCGTCGCCATAGTCTCGGCCTGCTTCACCCTGCACCTGCCCGAGCGGCGCACGGGCGCGCCCGTGCCCCTGCCCGCCGTGGAGGCGCTCCAGCCGCGGGATGCGAAGCTCATAGCCGTCCTCAACGAAAAGCTCTGCGCCCGGCTCTGGGAGGCCTGGCCCGGCGACTGGCTGCGCATAGGCGAGAGCGCCATAGTGCGCGACGACGAGGCGGATTTCGCCATGCTCGCCGCAGCGCTCTGCTCGCGCGTATATTGTACAAAGGAGGAGCTGGCCTGCTCGCTGCGCACGCTGTACACGCTTGACCCGGCCAGATTTGTCGAAATATGATAATTTCCGAACTCACTCCCTTCATCACCCACGACCCCGCCCGGGAACGTTTCCACCGTCCCCTCGGCGCGGTGGAGACCCGCGCGCCGCTGCGCCTCGCCTTCTCCGACGCCCGCTCGGACGTCAGGAGCGCCGAGCTCGTGATAGAGGGTGACGGCGGCTTCGAGCAGCGCTGGGAGATGTCGCCCGAGGGCGGCGACTGGTGCTGCACCGTCACCGTGCCGGAGGAGCCCGCGGCGCTCTGGTATAACTTCCGCCTCACGCTCGAGAGCGGCGAGCTCTGGCTCTCCGCGGCCTACGGCGGCCGCTTCGGCCAGCTCATGAGCACGAAGGGCGAGGGCTTCCGCCTCACGGTCTATGAGCGCGGCTTCCGCACGCCGGAGTGGTTCCGGCGCAGCGTCATGTATCAAATATTCCCCGACCGCTTCGCCCGCGACGCGAGCGGCACCGCCCGCCGCGGCGTCGAGAGGCACAGGGCCATGGGCCGCGACGTCAAATATCACGAGGACTGGTCCGAGAGCGTGGACTGGCAGCCAAACAGCGCCGACGGCTTCTATTTCCCGCTGGACTTCTTCGGCGGCACCTTCAAAGGTATAGAGGAAAAGCTCGGTTACATCGCCTCCCTCGGCGTCGGCGTGATATACCTCAACCCCATCGTCGAGGCGCGCAGCAATCACCGCTACGACGCGGGCGACTACATGCAGCCGGACCAGATTCTCGGCTCGCTCGAGGACTTCGAGCGGCTCTGCGCGGCGGCGAAGGAGCGCGGCATACGCATAATGCTCGACGGCGTCTTCTCGCACACGGGCGCGGACAGCGTATACTTCAACCGCGACGGGCGGTATCCGAGCCAGGGCGCGTACAACGCCGGGCCCGCCTCGCCCTACTACTCCTGGTACGATTTCCGCAAGTGGCCGGACGAGTACCGCTGCTGGTGGAACTTTCCCGACCTGCCCGAGGTGAACGAGCTCGACCCGGGCTGGGAAAAGCTCGTCATAACGGGCGAGGACAGCGTTGTGAAAACCTGGCTGCGCCGCGGCGCGGAGGGCTGGCGGCTCGACGTCGCCGACGAGCTGCCCGACGGCACGCTTGCCAAAATACGCGCCGCCGTCAAGGCGGAAAAGCCCGAGGCCGTCGTGCTCGGCGAGGTCTGGGAGGACGCGGTGACCAAGTTCAGCTACGGCGCGCGGCGCAAGTACGCCCTCGGCGGCGCGCTGGACACGGTCATGAACTACCCCTTCCGGAGCGCGGTGCTGGACTTCCTCTGCTTTCGGACGAACTCTTGGGCGCTCAAGGGCTTCCTCATAAGCCAGCGGCTGCACTATCCGCAGCCGATGTACTTCGCTCTCATGAACCTGCTCTCCTCCCACGACGTGGAGCGGGCGCGCACCGCCCTGGCCACGAGGCTCGACGCGCGCAGCATGACGCGCGAGCAGCAGGCGAGGTTCATAGTGAGCGACAGCCAGGACGCGCGCGGCGCGGCCATGCAGAAGCTCGCCGCGGCGCTGCAGTTCGCCGTGCCCGGCGTGCCCTGCGTCTATTACGGCGACGAGACGGGCATGAACGGCATGCTGGATCCCTTCAACCGCGCGCCGTTCACCGAGGGCGCCCGGCCGCTCACGGACTGGTACCGCGCCCTCGGCGCGGCGCACGCGAGGTACGACGCGCTCAAGTGCGGCTCGGCCGCCTTCTTCGCCCCGCATCCGGACGTGCTCTGCGTCCTGCGCTGCGTGACAGGCGGGCGCGACTGCTTCGGCTCCGAGGCCGGTGACGGCGTCCTGCTCTGCGCCGTGAACCGCTCCGGCGCGGAGATAGAGACGGTCTGCGACCTCTGGCTCGATAACGCCGGGCTCACGGGCGCGGAGCTCAAGGCCCTCGCGGAGCTGAACCTCACGAGGGGCGAATGCGTCCTGAGCGGCGAGGGCGTGGAGGTCGAAAACGGCCTCGTCAAGCTCCGCCTCCCGGCCGAGAGCGCGAGGCTCTACATACTTCATTAATAATCGCCGGCGGCGTCCGCAGTTTGCGGACGCCGCTTTTGCCTGCAATTTTGGCCTTTTTCGCGCGATATGGTTCGGAAAACGCACTTAAACACCCCTGCGGCCACGGATAGGGGTATGATGAAAAATCATACTTTTAATACTTTCGTAACAATCGTATAATGGCGGCATCAGGTTGTTATGAAAGCATCAATTAAGAAAGGGGAGACCTGAGTTGAGAAACAGCAAAAACTCCTGGGCCAATAAAATACCGGCCTGGGCGTGGGGGATAATATCCCTGCTCGTCGCTCTTGCGGTCTGGTACTTAATGAGCATAGGCGAGCGCACGGGGCGCGCTTTCCCGTTCGCGCCCGTGACCATAGAGGGCCTGGCCCGCATGATAAAGAACGGCGTGTTCTTCGAGGACCTGGCGAGCAGCCTTATAAGCGTGGGCGCGGGCTTCGCGCTCGGCTTCGTGATAGCGCTGCCGGTCGCCATCCTCATGGCCTGGTACCTGCCGATACGCAACGTCGTGAATCCCTGGATTCAGTTCGTGCGCAACATACCCCCTCTGGCCTACGTCCCGCTGATAGTCATGACCGCCGGCGTCGGCCGCCCCGCTCAGGTCACCGTTATCACCATCGCCTGCTTCCTCACGATGTGCGTGACCATATACCAGGGCGTCACCAACGTGGACGAGACCCTTATAAGGGCCGCCCGTGTCCTCGGCGCGAAGAACCGCGACATCTTTATCCGCGTCATCACCCCGGCCACGCTCCCCTTCATCATCACGGCCATACGCCTCGGCGCCTCCGTCGCGCTGACCACCCTGATAGCCGCTGAGAGCACCGGCTCCGGCGCGGGCCTCGGAATGCGCATCCGCGCGCTGAACAACACCTTCGATTCCGCGCCCATGCTGGCCTACGTCATAATCATCGGCATCCTCGGCATACTCATTGAGAAAATTATCCGCTTCCTTGAAAAGAAGCTGACCGGATGGCAGGAGACGATAAAGTGATGGAAACCAATCTCAATAACTACATCGAAGGCGCGCCCGTCAAGGTGCATATAGAGAACGTCGTCAAGAAGTTCAACGGCCGTAACGGCGAGATGGTCGCCCTCAACGGCGTGACCCTTGACATACACGACAACGAGTTCATCTGCGTCGTCGGCCCCTCCGGCTGCGGCAAGAGCACTCTGCTGAACATCATCGCCGGCCTGCTCGAGCCCACGAGCGGCGAGGTCTACTGCGACGGCAAGCTCGTCGAGGGCACCGGCACCGACCGCGGCGTCGTCTTCCAGCAGTACGCCCTCTTCCCCTGGCTGACCGTCAAGAAGAACGTCAGG
>DVJK01000017.1 GCA_018716795.1 Candidatus Scatomorpha merdipullorum
GCTGCATCTGCTCTACAGCCGCTTCTGGCATAAGTTCCTCTATGACATCGGCGTCGTGCCCACCAAGGAGCCCTATGCCAAGCGCACGAGCCACGGCATGATTCTCGGCCTCAATCCGCACAACGACGAGGCCCTCGCAAGCCAAGAGGCCCTCGACTACTGGAGCCCCGTCGACTGGTACAACGGCGGCATGGAGCACACGACGCTCCACCTGCTGTACAGCCGCTTCTGGCACAAGTTCCTCTACGACATCGGCGTCGTGCCGACCAAGGAGCCCTACGCCAAGCGCACCAGCCACGGCATGATACTCGGCCTCAACCCGCACAACTGGAACAACCTCTCCGACGAGGAGAAGGAAAAGCTCCTCGCCGAGTTCGGCAGCGAGGACGAGGCCAAAAAGGCCCTCGTCCACAAGTACGGCGAGATGGCCGACCACCCGATAGTCAAGATGAGCAAGAGCCTCGGCAACGTCGTCAACCCCGACAGCGTCGTCAAGGAGTACGGCGCGGACACCCTCCGGCTCTACATCATGTTCCTCGGCGACTTTGAGAAGGCCGCGCCCTGGAACCCCAGCGCCGTCAAGGGCTGCAAGCGCTTCCTCGACCGCATCTGGGCCCTCGGCGAAAAGCGCATAGAGGGCGGGGAGGAAATCTCCGCGGCCAACGAGAAGGAGGTCCACCGCTGCATCAAGAAGGTCAGCGAGGACATAGAGAACATGAAGTTCAACACCGCCATCTCCGCGATGATGGTGCTCGTCAACAGGTTCTACGAGTCCGCGTCCTCCCGCGGCGACATGAAGGCCCTGCTGGCCCTGCTGAGCCCCTTCGCCCCGCACATGGCCGAGGAGCTCTGGGAGGTCCAGGGCTTCGAGGGCATTGCCTCACTGAGCCCCTGGCCGGGCTATGACGAGGCCAAGACGATTGACGACGAGGTCGAGATAGCCGTCCAGGTCAACGGCAAGCTCCGCGGCACGGTCACCGTGCCCATGGACAGCGAGCAGGCCGTCGCCCTCGAGGCCGCCCTGGCCGAGCCCAAGGTGCGCAAGTTCACCGACGGGGCCGACATCGTCAAGGTCATCTACGTCAGGAACAAGCTCGTCAATATCATCGCCAAGCCCCACAAGTGAGTTTTACTTGACAAGTGGAGGCCAAACACTTATAATACGTTTGTTAAAGGGTTAAAAGCCCCGACAGCGTCCTTGTGACGTTTTGGAGGGAGGGAATACAATGTCTGAAATCTACGTCAAGGAAAACGAGTCTCTGGATAACGCTCTAAAGCGCTTCAAGCGCTCCTGCGCCAAGGCCGGCGTGCTGGCCGACCTCCGCAAGAAGGAGTACTATCAGAGCCCCAGCGTCAAGCGCCGCAAGAAGAGCGAGGCCGCTCGCAAGAATAAGAAGCGCTATTATTGATGCAGCAAAACACGGTCCTTTTTTGGGCCGTGTTTTTTTATGCCCTCCGCCTGATTTGACCAGACCTGATTTGTTCAACATTTGCAGCTTGAAAAATGCAGATAAACGGCAGAATATAATTAAAAGTTTAAAAATAACCCGCCAAAATTGTAATATGTCAAAATAACGGTTTGACTTTTAACGAATTCTTTGATATTCTGACAATAGATTCGTGCCCGGGCCTCGGGTTGGAAAATATGAATTGGGGGGTTACACTTGAGAGACTTAAAGCACCTTATCTACTTTGAGGATTTGCTTCAGGAGGCGAACAACGCCCTCGTGAAGCAGGCGAAGGAATCGGGCAAGCGCGCTTTGGGCTACACCTGCTATTTCATCCCGGAGGTGCTGCTCGACCTCGAGGGCTGCTTCGGCGTCAGGCTCCGCGCGCCGCGCTGCACCTCGCCGGACATCGCGACCTACTATATGTCCGGCCGCACCTGCCACTATGGACGCAGTCTCCTGGAGCGCGCGCTCGAGGGCGGCTATAACTTCCTCGACGCCCAGCTCGCGACCGAGACCTGCACTGTCACCTGCCGCTTCCAGGAGCATCTGCAGATGATGGACGTCATACAGAACCCGGACTTCTTCTGCGAGTTCACGGACGTGCCCTTCAAGAAGACGCAAAACAGCATAGAGCACTATGAAAAGCAGCTGCGCGCCCACGTCCTCAACCCCATACACGAGCGCTTCGGCATAGACACCTCCGACGAGGCGCTGCTTCGCGCGATAGAGCGGCACAACGAGCTCTGCGCGCTTATAAGCGAGATAGGGGATCACAGGAAAGAGGATAACCCCAACATCACCGGCTATGAATTCCACGTGATACAGCTCGTGAGCCTGGTGTGTCCGAAGGAGCTCATACTGCCCTATATCCGCGAGACGGCGGAGGAGCTCCGCACGAGGGAGCCGGACCCCAAGCCCTGGTTCCGCTGCAAGGTCCTGCTCACGGGCAGCGAGAACGACGATCCCGGCTTCACCCAGCTCATAGAGAGCTGCGGCGCGATGGTTGTCGCCGACCGCTACTGCTACGGCTCCCTGCCCGGCCGCGAGCAGATTGAGCTCAGGGAGGGGGAGAGCCCGCTGACCGCCGTCGCGAGGCACTATATCGCCACGAGCGAGTGCCCGCGCTATATGGAGCAGCACGTCATGCGCGAGCGGAAAAAGCACCTCGCCGACTGGGCGAAGGAGTATAAGGCCGACGGCATCATCGTCGAGAGCAACAAGTTCTGCGAATACTGGAGCTATGAGCGGACGATAGACACGATTGTCCTCGGCCGCGACTTCGGGATACCGGTCTGCTCCATAGAGAAGGAATACATCAACTCCGCCTCCGGCCAGCTGCGCACCCGCTTCCAGGCCTTTGTGGAGAGCATTGAGATTAAGCAGATTCAGGAGGGGAAGTGACGGGCATGAAGAACTTCAAAAAGAAGCTGCGCGACTTTGTCTACGGAAAGCCCCACCGCGAGCGGAGGCTCGGCGAGCTCTACGAGCCGAAGACCGGCCTCTATAAGCACCGCGAGTGGCGCGGGATTAAGGACACCTTCTACTACTTTAACCGTATCTGGCTCTATAACTACGGCATGATGGTCTACGACGTCATGCGCTACGGCGGCGTCGTCAACTTCGCCAAGGGTGTCTGGCGCTACCGCTGGATAGGCCAGACCTACCTCACCGTCATGCACTGGTACGACCGCGGCTTCGAGGGCCTGCGCGGCCCGGCGCTCGCCGCCAGCGCCTGGCACTACCGCGCCATGACCAGCGAGACGATACGTCAGTTCATGCGCATGTTCTCCGCCGACGCGAACCTGCACGGCGGCAAGCGCAACGAGCTCTGGCACAAGACGATAGCGCACGACGAGACCGTCGCCGGCGCGATATTCTACCCCTGGCGCGACCGGCTTGACGACGTGCCGCTCCAGATGGTGCCGTACTTCGTCACCTGCCACGTCAACTGCCACACCGTGCTGCACTACATCGACGCCGTGCAGTCCATCGGCCTCCCGGGCGATCCCTGCCCCATGTGCCAGGCCGAGGCCGGCCTCTCCGTCCTCGACGACATGCCGGACTACTTCCCCTTCCTCGTCACCAGCAACGAGGCCTGCGACGGCTCCGTCGGCACGAGCATACTTCAGGACTGGGCCTACGACAAGCCCCTCTTCGCCATGCCACAGCCCATGCAGTTCGACGATCCCCTCGTCCAGGAGCACTGCCGCCGCGAGATAGAAGAGTGCTGGAAGTTTATCGAGGAGCAGACGGGCATGCCCTTCGACTACGACTGCTTCGTCAAGTATATTGAGCGCTTCAACGAGCTCACGCGCTTTGAGCACGAGAAGTGGGACGTCGCCGCCAACAGCGAGTATTATCCCGTCTGCGGCAGCGCCCAGGCGCTCTACCGAATCTACTACTCGCAGGCCGGCTGGCGCGACATCTGGGCCCAGACGGACAAGCGCGTGAAGAAGATTCTCCACCGCTGCGTCGAGCAGAAGATTAACTGCTATCCCGAGGCGCGTCACCGCGTCATAGCCTGGAGCTGCGCCCCGCTCTTCTACTCGTACTGGCCCACCTGGGCGTACAACTGCTGGGGCCTGCACGTCATAATCAACATGGACTCCCTGATGTTCGACATAGACGTGCGCACGGACACGCCGGAGCACCTCATGGAGGACTTCACGATTTACAACGAGTGGGCGCCCATGCGCCGCATGGCCGTCGGCGGGTATAGGCACATCTTCGAGCTCTGGGAGAACATGGAGCGCTTCCACTGCGACATGGTCATGATGTACGACCAGATACAGTGCAAGGGCATGCAGGGCATCACCGGGATGTTTGAGGACGAGTTCCGCAAGCGCAACATCCACGCGATTTGGATGCCGCACGCCCTGCCCGACAGCCGCACGGTCACGCGCGCCGAGATACGAAGCAAGATAAACGACTATATGTTCACAGTCATGCATGAGGAGCCGCTTGATCCCACGCTGCTGGACTTCGACGACTCCCAGGGCTGGTAAGGAGGGACGCACATGAAAAAAGGCAAAAAGATTCTCTTCGGCGTCCTCGGCGGGGCCGCCGCGCTCTACGCCGGGCTCTTCGCCGTCTTCTACTTCGACCTGGACGGCAAGTTCCTCTACCACGTCGTCGAGCCCTTCCTCTGCAAGCACTACGACAAGATTGAGCGCCGCGACATAACCAAGATTCCCTACGACGTGGACAAGTATCCCGAGTACGAGTATAAAACCTGATGCGAAAGGCCCCGATAGCTCGGGGCCTTTTTGCAAATAGTTATTGACATATGCCTATAATGCGTGTATACTGAGTTTAGAAAATGGCATATGCCGAAAATAACTCAGGAGGTAATATCATGCCCAGACCCAGGAAATGCCGCAAGGTGTGCGCCATGCCGCCGCGCAGCCAGTTTGCGCCGGTGGAGGGCGAGCTTGCGGGCGAGGCCGTCGTGCTGACAGTGGACGAGTATGAGGTGATACGCCTCATAGACAGGGAAAGGCTCACGCAGGAGGAGTGCGCCGGGCGCATGAACGTCGCGCGCACGACCGTCCAGCAGATTTACGACTCCGCGCGCGGCAAGCTGGCCGACGCGCTCGTCGAGGGCAGGCCGCTCAGGATAGAGGGCGGGGAATACCGCCTCTGCGACGGAAGCGGGCCCGACTGCGGCGGCGAGTACTGCCGCCGGCGCCACCGCGGCGAGGGCGAAGGCCGCTGCGGGAACGGCGGCGAGGGCTGCCGCCGCGGCGCGGGCAGAGGCCGCGGACGCGGCAAAAATTGCGGGGAGGGAGAGGCTTGAAGGCCGGAATCATACGCTGCATGCAGACCGAGGACTACTGTCCCGGCACGGCGGATTTCAAAATGCTGCGCGAGAGGCGCGGCGTATTCGAGGGCGTGGAGGAGGACATCGAGCTCGTCGGCTTCACGAACTGCGGCGGCTGCCCGGGCAAGCGCGTGCCGCTCAGGGTGCGCGAGCTTGTAAAGCGCGGCGCGGACACGATAGTTTTCGCCAGCTGCATAAAAAAGGGCACGCCCATAGGCTACCCCTGCCCCTTCGCCAAGAGGCTAATGGACCTCGCCGCCGCCGAGGCGGGCGAGGGCGTGAAAATCCTCGACTGGACGCACTGAGTTCAGAAAAATTTTATATGTGTATCATGCCGAAATGCCTTGAAGCGGCGGGCGGAAAATGTATAAGGTACCCAGATGTGGTGTCCGGGCACATTGATTTTTTAGCCTTTGCGTGTTCCGTCAGCACGCGGCTGGACAATCTGCGCGCAGCGCAGCGATAAGGAGCTGATTTGATGGAAGTAATAGTCTGCCTTTTCGGGGCCTTCGCCCTGCCCACGCTATGCTTCGCATCTTTCCACGTCGAGAGGCACGGCGCGGGAGCGGCGCTCGGAGCGCTTGGCTTTGTGATGAATCTCGGCCTATCGGTCTGGTATTTGGAGGCCGTCACAAAGTGGGTGAGGATTGAGGGCATGGAGGCTTTCGCGGGCTTTGGGGTTCCCGGCATCGTGCTGGCAATAGCCTTTGCAGGCCTGTTCTCCGCCGCAATTACCGTCAATGCGATAAAGCTTCGCGCCGCGGGAAGACAGCGCCATGAGCGCGCCGGGAGCGAAGCGGCGCGCGCCGCCGCGCGCGGGAGCTAGAATCCTCGACTGGACGTACTAAAAAGCGCCGGAGCACTTTGCTCCGGCGCTTTTGCGCTCATTTTTCAATCATCAGGTTATCTATGCCGTTTGCCTCGAATTCGTCGAAGTATTCGTCTATGCGGGTATTGAGCTCGTTGACGTCGTCGGGGTCG
>DVJK01000018.1 GCA_018716795.1 Candidatus Scatomorpha merdipullorum
GGTCGCGGACGGCGTCCTCAGCGTCGTGGATGTGGTTAAAGGAGAGTAAAAATGTACGACGAACTCACGAAGGAAGACATAGAGAAGATGCGCGAGGAGCTCGATTACCGCACGCGCGTGCTGCGGCCGCAGCTCATAGACGACGTCAAGACCGCCCGCGCCTTCGGCGACCTCAGCGAGAACTTCGAGTATAAGGCCGCCAAGCGCGAGAAGAACCGCAACGACTCGCGCGTGCGCTATCTCGAGCGCATGATAAAGACCGCGCGCGTCATCTCCGGCGAGAGCGCCGGGGACGTCGCGGGGCTTTACGACCAAGTGACCATCAGGGCGGAGGACGACGGCAGCGAGCGCGTCATAACCCTCGTCACCACCCTGCGCCAGAACGCGCCGGAGGGGCTTATAAGCAAGGAGTCGCCCGTCGGCAAGGCCGTCCTCGGCCGCCGCGCCGGCGAGCGCGTCTACGTCAAGCTCGGCGAAGACGACGGCTATTATCTCGACATCCTGAAGATACAAAAAGGCTCCGACGACGGCAGCATCCCGATACGCGGATATTGAGCGGAGCCACCGCCGCCACGAACGAGGCCTTGAAAAGCTCCCTCTCTCGAGGGAGCTTTTTCGCCCGGCGGGGTGGGTTTTTTATAATTTTGTTGCATACGTGGGGCGAGTCGTATATAATTGTATAGGATAGCCGCGTTGCGGCGAGTTGTACCAGATGGGAGTGACCATTATGAAGTTCACAAAGATGCAAGGCTGCGGCAACGACTATATATACGTCAACTGCTTCGCCGAGGACCTGCCCGAGGGCGAGAGGCCCGCGTTTTCGCGCAAGGTGTCCGACAGGCATTTCGGCGCTGGCAGCGACGGGCTCATCTGCATCTGCCCCTCGGATAAGGCCGATTTTCTTATGGATATGTATAACGCCGACGGTTCGCGCGCCGAGATGTGCGGCAACGGCATCCGCTGTGTGGCGAAGTACGTCTTCGAGCGCGGCATGACCGACAAGACCGTCATAGACGTCGAGACCGGCGCGGGCGTCAAGACGCTCTGGCTCAATGTCGACGACGGCAAGGTGGAGAGCGTGCGCGTCTGCATGGGCACGCCGGAGTTCGAGCCGGCCAAAATCCCCGTCGACGCCTCCGGCAGCGCCTTCATAGACCAGCCCGTCGAGGTCGGCGGCAACGTCTGGAACGTGACGGCCCTCTCCGTCGGGAACCCGCACGCGGTCGTTTTCGTCGATGACGTGGACTGGCTCGACCTGCCCAACCTCGGGCCCCTCTTCGAGAACCACCCGCTCTTCCCCGAGCGCGTGAACACGGAGTTTGTCCAGGTCGTCGACCGGAACACCCTCAAGATGCGCGTCTGGGAGCGCGGAAGCGGCGAGACCATGGCCTGCGGCACCGGCTCCACGGCGGCCCTCGCGGCGGCGGTGGTCAACGGCAGGTGCGAAAACTCCGCAAGGCTCATCCTGCGCGGCGGCGAGCTGCTTATCGAATGGGACCGCGACAAGAACCTCATATACATGACCGGCCCCGCGGTCACGGTTTACGACGGGGAACTTAAGATATAAGGCTCGAGGTGTGCTATGCTCAAGCTCAACGAAAACTATCTGAAGCTGCCCGGCAGCTATCTCTTCGCGGAGATAGCGCGCCGCACGGCGGCGTACTCCGAGGCGCATCCGGATAAGCGCCTCATAAAGCTCGGCATCGGCGACGTCACGCTGCCCCTGCCCGCGGCGAGCGTCGAGGCGCTCAAGCGTGCGGCGGACGAGATGGGCGACAAGGCGACGTTCATGGGCTACGGCCCCTACGAGGGCTACGGCTTCCTGCGCGAGGCCATCGTGAAAAACGACTATCTGCCCCGCGGCGTGGAGATTTCGCCCGACGAGCTCTTTATCTCCGACGGCGCGAAGTCCGACTGCGGCAACATCGGCGACATCTTCTCCGAGGACTGCACCGTCGCGGTCTGCGACCCGGTCTATCCCGTGTACATAGACGCGAACGCCATGGCCGGGCGCGCGGGCGACTACGCGGACGGCAGGTGGACGAACATAGTCTACATGCCCTGCACGGCGGAGAACGGCTTCTTCCCGGAGCTGCCCGGGCGCGTGCCCGACCTCATATACCTCTGCTTCCCGAACAACCCCACCGGCACGGCGGCGTCGAAGGAGCAGCTCAGGCCCTGGGTGGACTACGCGAACGAGCACGGCAGCGTCATACTCTACGACGCGGCCTACCGCGCGTACATCTCCGATCCGGAGCTGCCGAGGAGCATATACGAGATACCCGGCGCGGAGACCTGCGCGATAGAGTTCGGAAGCTTCTCCAAGACCGCGGGCTTCACCGGCACCCGCTGCGGCTGGACGGTCATTCCCCGCGCCCTCGTGCGCGGCGGCGAGAGCCTTTACGACATGTGGATGCGCCGCCAGTCGACGAAGTATAACGGCACCGCCTATGTCATACAGCGCGCCGCCGAGGCCATATACTCTCCCGAGGGCAGGGCCCAGGTCGCGGAGCTCATAGGCTATTATATGGAAAACGCCCGCGTGATACGCGAGGGGCTGGCCTCCGCGGGGCTCGAGGTCTACGGCGGGACCGACTCGCCCTATATCTGGTTCAGGGCCCCTGAGGGGCAGGGCAGCTGGGAGTTCTTCGACCGCCTGCTCGGCGAGGCCAACGTGGTCACGACGCCGGGCGCCGGCTTCGGGCCGAGCGGCGAGGGCTTCATCCGCCTCACCGCCTTCGGCGACGCGGAGAACACGCGCGAGGCCGTCGGGCGCATCAAAGCCATACTGTAAGGAGCGAAAAGCATGAAAGTCATAGTCGGAACGAAAGAGGAAGTCGTCAGGAAGGCCGCGCAGCGCTATGTCGAGCTTCTAAACCGCAAGCCGGAGGCCGTCCTGGGCCTCGCCACCGGCTCCACGCCGCTCGACCTCTACGCCGAGCTCGCCCGGCTCTGCGCCGAGGGGAAGCTGAGCTTCGCGAAGGCCAAAAGCTTCAACCTCGACGAGTACATCGGCCTCGAGGGCACGCACGACCAGAGCTACCGCTATTTCATGGACCACAACCTCTTTGAGCACATTGACATCCGGCCCGAGAACACCCACGTCCCCTCCGGCTTCGTCAAGGACGACGCCGAGGCGGAGCTCTACGACGCCGAGATTGCCGCCGCCGGCGGCGTCGACCTCCAGCTGCTGGGCATAGGCAACAACGGCCACATCGGCTTCAACGAGCCGCTGACGCCCTTCACCTCGCTCACGCACATCGTCAAGCTCACCGAGAGCACCCGCGAGGCGAACAAGCGCTTTTTCAACAGCATAGACGAGGTGCCGACGCATGCGGTCACCATGGGCATACACACGGTCATGCTCGCCAAGAGCATCATACTCATGGCCTTCGGCACGGGAAAGGCCGAGATAATCAAGGCCACCGTCGAGGGGAGGCCGACCATCTCCGTCCCGGCCAGCCTTCTGCAGCTGCACGAGGACGTCGAGGTCTACCTCGACCATGACGCGGCCAGCCTGCTCTCATAAAGTCTAATCCGTATTACGGCCCGCATTTTCTGCGGGCCGCGCGTCCGTTTATTGGAGGAACAGCAACTTATGTCAAAATATTTCGGAACTGACGGCTTCCGCGGGGAAGCCAACGTCGACCTGACGGCGGAGCACGCCTTCAAGATAGGCCGCTTCATCGGCTGGTACTACGGCCGCGAGCACCGCGCCAGGATAGTCATAGGCAAGGACACCCGCCGCTCGAGCTATATGTTCGAGTACGCGCTCTCCGCCGGGCTTATGAGCTCCGGCGCGGACGCCTACCTGCTGCACGTCACCACCACGCCCAGCGTGAGCTATATCGCCCGCGTGGACGACTTCGACTGCGGCGTCATGATAAGCGCGAGCCACAACCCCTATCACGACAACGGCATAAAGCTCATAAACGCCCAGGGCGAGAAGATGGAGGAGAGCGTCCTTGACGAGATAGAGGCCTACATCGACGGCCTCAGGCCGGAGCCGCCCCTCGCCTCCGGCGCGGACATAGGCCGCACGATTGACTACGCCGCGGGCCGCAACCGCTATATCGGCTATCTCATAAGCCTCTCCACGCACTCCTACAAGGGCGTGAAGGTCGGCCTCGACTGCGCCAACGGCAGCACCTGGATGATAGCCAAGAGCGTCTTCGACGCCCTGGGCGCGGACACCTACGTGATTGGCAACAGACCCGACGGGCTCAACATCAACGTCGACTGCGGCTCGACGCACATTGCCGCGCTGCAGAAGCTCGTTTCGGAGAACGGCCTCGACGTCGGCTTCGCCTTCGACGGCGACGCGGACCGCTGCCTCGCCGTCGACGAGAAGGGCAATTACGTCTCCGGCGACGAGATTATGTACCTCTGCGCGCGCCACATGGCCGAGCGCGGAAGGCTTGACAACAACACCCTCGTCACCACGGTCATGAGCAATTTCGGGCTTTACAAGGCTCTGGACGAGATTGGGATAAAGTACGAGAAGACCGCCGTCGGCGACAAGTACGTCTGGGAAAATATGCGCGAAAACGGCCATATCATAGGCGGCGAGCAGAGCGGGCACATCATCTTCTCCAAATACGCCACCACGGGCGACGGGCTCATAACCGCGCTCAAGGTCATGCAGGTCATGCTGGACAGCAAGCTGCCGCTCAGCAAGCTGGCGGAGCCGGTTACCATATACCCGCAGGTGCTCAAGAACGTCATTGTCGACGACAAGGACGGCACGATGGCCGACGCCGCCGTGCAG
The DNA here is from genome assembly GCA_018716795.1 of Candidatus Scatomorpha merdipullorum. GTDB lineage: Bacteria > Bacillota > Clostridia > Oscillospirales > Oscillospiraceae > Scatomorpha > Scatomorpha merdipullorum. Next base: position 4,769 of record DVJK01000018.1, read on the forward strand.
GAGAGCGTCAGGAAGGTCGAGGCGGAGCTCGGCGGCACGGGCCGCGTCCTGCTTCGCAAGAGCGGTACGGAGCCGGTGCTGCGCGTCATGGCCGAGGCCGAGACGGACGAGCGCTGCGAGGCCGCCGTGGACGAGATAATTGAGTCCATGCGTACAAGCGGCCACCTTGTGAGGGTGAAATGATGTACAAAATTGAAGATTTGCTGGATCTCTCCCACACTATCGCCGCGAAGCTTTTCGAGGGGAAAACCTATCCCTGGGAGGCGCTGGCGGACATAAAGGGCTTCATCCTCGCCCTGGGCCCGGCGCTCCCGGCGGAGGAGTTCGACCACCCGGCCGAGGGCGTCTGGATTGCGAAGGACGCCGAGGTCTTCCCCTCGGCGTACATAGGCGCGCCCTGCATCATCGACCACAACGCCGAGGTGCGCCACTGCGCCTTCATACGCGGCAGCGCGATAGTGGGCAAAAACTGCGTCGTCGGCAACAGCGTGGAGCTCAAGAACGTCGTCCTCTTCGACAACGTGCAGACCCCGCACTACAACTATGTGGGCGACAGCATCCTAGGCTATAAATCCCATATGGGCGCGGGCTCCATCACCTCCAACGTGAAGAGCGACAAGACCCTCGTCGTCGTCAAAAACGGCGCGGAGCGGATGGAGACGGGGCTCAAGAAGTTCGGCGCGGTCCTGGGCGACCACGTTGAGGTCGGCTGCAACAGCGTGCTGAACCCCGGCTGCGTCCTGGGCAGGGGCGTGAGCGTTTACCCGACAAGCTCGGTGCGCGGCGTCGTCCCCGAGGGCTGCATATACAAGAGCGCCGAGGCGATAATTCCCCGGGCTTGAGGCTTATTTTCGCCCTCGGGTGTTGCTAAACGCCCGGTTTTGGGTTATAATAATAATGTTTCGTGATAAACGGCGCGCCGCTGGAGGCCCGAGGCAGATGTGACCGGGGCCCCCTATATGAAGGCATCAGGCGCGCGCCGCCGCCTTTTCCAGCTTACGCGGCGGGCCTGTACGCCGTTACGGAGGTGTGCCGATGATAAAAATAGCTCCCTCTATCCTCGCGGCCGACTTTGCAAAGCTCGGCAGCGAGGTCGACCAGGTTGCCGCCGCAGGGGCGGATTGGCTGCATATAGACGTCATGGACGGCAAGTTCGTGCCGAATATCTCGCTGGGCTTCCCGGTCATAAAGTGCCTGCGCAAGCGCACGGACCTGTTTTTCGACGTCCACCTGATGGTCGAGGCGCCGAGGCGCTTCGCCGCGCGCTTTTGCGACGAGGGCGCGGACATGCTGACCGTCCACGTCGAGGCGGACGAGCCGCAGTATCTCATCGAGGCCCTGCGCACGATACACTCGCGCGGGAAGCTCGCCGGGCTTGCGATAAAGCCCTCGACGCCGGGCGGCATAGTCCTGCCCTTCCTCGAATACCTGGACATGGTCCTGGTCATGACGGTCGAGCCGGGCTTCGGCGGGCAGAGCCTGCGCCAGGAGACGCTGGCCAAGATGCGCGGCGTGCGCGCGCTGATAGATCAGTATAAGCCCGGCTGCGAGCTCGAGGTCGACGGCGGCGTGGACATACACACGGCGCCGCTGGTCGTTGACTCCGGGGCGAGCGTCCTGGTCGCGGGCAGCGCCGTCTTCGGCCGCACGGACCGCGCGGCGGCGATGGACGAGCTGCGCATGGCGGCCGCGGTCAAAGCATAAAATACGCAAGGAATGTAGTTTGAATGGCAGCATTTTTCCCGACAGCGCTGGATAATTTGATAGATAAGTTCGCCATGCTTCCCGGCATCGGCAAGAAGAGCGCGCAGCGCCTGGCCTTTTTCGTGCTGGGCCTGCCCGAGGGCGAGGCGGAGAGCTTCGCCAAGGCCATCATCGACGCGCGCGCGACGGTTCACACCTGCTCGGTCTGCCAGAACCTGACCGACGCGGAGATATGCCCCATATGCTCGAGCGACAAGCGTGACCGCGGCCTCATCTGCGTCGTGGCGGAGCCGCGCGACGTCGCGAGCATAGAGCGCGGGCATGAGTACAACGGTCTGTACCACGTCCTGCACGGCGTCCTCTCGCCGCTGAGCCGCATAGGCCCGGACGATTTGAAGATTTCCGAGCTCGTCGGCCGCGTGGCCGAGGGCGGCGTCGAGGAGGTCATCATGGCCCTCAACCCGGACACGGAGGGCGAGACGACGAGCATGTACATATCCCGGCTTCTGAAGCCCTTCGGCGTCAGGGTCACGCGCCTGGCCTACGGCATCCCGGTCGGCAGCAACCTCGAATTCGCCGACGACGCCACGCTCCAGCGCGCGCTCGAGGGCCGCGTGGAGATGTGATTAGAGAATTTATTGGGGGAAACCCCTTGATAGGGTTTCCCCCAACCCCCCTTCCTGATCTTTTGTTTTATAAAGGGATTTCGCGCTCTGCGGAGCGCGACCAGAGGCTCTGCCTCTGGACTCCGCCGCCTTTTTAAAAAGGCGGGCGAAAACTTTAACTTTCCGGACACAGCGGTTATAAAGAGTATAGCCGTCGACATACATACACTATAAAAAGGAGACGCAAATGGCAAAATTAAAAATCATCCCGCTCGGCGGACTCGGTGAGATCGGCAAGAACCTCACCGTGTACGAATACGGGCAGGACATTGTCGTCGTGGACTGCGGCCTCGGCTTCCCGGACGAGGAGCTCTACGGCGTCGACGTCGTTATACCGGACATCACCTACCTCAGACAGAACAGGGACCGCATCCGCGGCATCGTCATTACCCACGGCCACGAGGACCACATTGGCGCAATACCCTACGTCATGCGCGATATAGACGCGCCCATCTACGCCACGCCGCTCACCGCCGGCATCATCGAGCTCAAGCTTGAAGAGCACGACCTCTTGTACAACACCCAGATTTTCACCAAGCACCCGGGCGACCGCTTCAAGCTCGGCTGCTTCGAGATTGAATTCATCCACGTCAACCACTCCATCGCAGACTCCGTCGCCCTCGCCATCCGCACGCCCATAGGCATGGTCATACACACCGGCGACTTCAAGATTGACGTCACGCCCATTCAGGGCGAGATGATGGACATCGCCCGCCTCGGCCAGCTCGGCAAACAGGGCGTCCTCGCGCTCCTCGCCGACTCCACGAACGTGGAGCGCCCGGGCCACACGGACAGCGAGCGGAAGGTCGCCGAGAAGTTCGACGAGCTCTTCAAGGGCTGCGACAAGCGGATAATCGTCACCACCTTCGCCTCCAACATCCAGAGGATACAGCAGATAATAAACGTCGCGGCCAAGTATAAGCGCAAGGTCGCGGTCACCGGACGCAGCATGGAGAACATGATCCGCGTCGCAAAGGAGCTCGGCTATATGGACACGCCCGAGGGCGTGCTCATGGAGCTGACGCAGATAAAGGGCCAGCCCAAGGACCGCACCGTTATCATCACCACGGGCAGCCAGGGCGAGGCCATGAGCGGGCTCTACCGCATGGCCTTCAACGAGCACAAGCAGATTACCATCGACGCGAACGACCGCGTCATAATCTCCGCCTCTGCCATCCCCGGCAACGAGACGACCGTTTCCCGGGTCATAGACGAGCTCTTCCACAAGGGCGCGGAGGTCATTTACGACCGGCACACCGACCTGCACGTCTCCGGCCACGCCTCGCAGGAGGAGCAGAAGATGATGCTCGCGCTCACCAAGCCGCGCTTCTTCATCCCCGTCCACGGCGAGTACCGTATGCTCTGCAAGCACGCCGAGCTCGCGCACATCATGGGCGTCGACGCGAACCACACCGTCGTGGCCGAAAACGGCTCCGTCATTGAGCTCAGCCGCAAGACCGTCAAGATTGCCGACAGCGTCCAGGCCGGGCGCGTCTTCGTCGACGGCAGCGGCGTCGGCGACGTGGGCAGCGTCGTGCTGCGCGACCGCAAGCACCTCGCGGAGGACGGCATGATCGCCGTCGCGCTCACGCTCTCGGGCCAGGACAACTCCCTCGTGGGCGGGCCGGAAATCCTCACCCGCGGCTTCATCTATGAGAAGGACAGCGAGGATTTGATAGACGAGATGAAGCGCGTCATTTTCGAAAGCCTCGCCGCCTGCCGCCGCCAGCGGATAAGCGACCTCAACGGCGTCAAGAACAAGATTCGCACCAACCTCACGGGCTATCTCTACAAGACCACGCGCCGCAGCCCGATGATTCTGCCCATGATAACCGTTATATAAAGCCAAGGAGGGCGCAAGCCCTCCTTTTTGACAGGAGAGAGCCATGAACATTCAGATTTACGGCAAAGGCAAGTGCTTCGACACGAAGAAGGCCGAGCGCTGGTTCAAGGAGCGGCGGATAAAATACCAGTTCGTCGACCTCCCGCGCTACGGCATGGGCCGGCGCGAGCTGGAGAGCGTGCGCGCCGCCGTCGGCCTCGAAGCCCTTGTCGACGCCAAGGCGCCGGACGCGGATTTGATACGCTACCTCGCCTCGGACGCGGAGCGCTTTGAGCGCCTGCTCGAGTATCCGGACAACATCCGCACGCCCATAGTCCGCAACGGCCGCAAGGCCACCGTCGGCTTCTGCCCGGAGGTCTGGAAGGACTGGGAGTGAGAGCCCGTCCAAAGCCGCCTCCCGCGGGGAAAATACGAAAAAACGGCCGGTCCGCGGACCGGCCGTTTTCCCTGCGCGAGGCGAAGCGCCGGGCGCTATCGCCCGAAGGGCAGGGGCCGGATTGCCATAAAAGGCGCCGGCGGCCATTTGGGGCGGGCGGGAGAACCCCGGGCGCGCAGATTTTGTCCGGCAGCGCGCTAAACTTCATGGATTGTTCACAAAAACGCCCCTCGGCGGCATTATAATATCCGTTTAGTTGGGACTTACGCATCGCCGCGCGGACGCTTCCCGACTGCGCGGGCGGCGAAAATGACCGGGGAGGAATGGCAGTGCGCGTGGGTCTGGACATAGGCTCGACAACGATAAAATGCGCGGTGCTGGACGATGACGGCGAGCTCGTTTTCAGCGACTACGAGCGGCATTACAGCCATATACTGGAGAAAAGCGAGGAGCTGCTGAGGCGGGTATATGAGAAATATGTGCCCGAGGGAGTGGCAATGCTGGCCATTTCCGGCTCCGCCGGCATGGGTATGGCGGAGGGCATAGGCGTGCCCTTCGTGCAGGAGGTCTTCGCCACGCGCGTGGCCGCGAACCGCCTCGCGCCGGGCACGGACTGCATCATCGAGCTGGGCGGGGAGGACGCGAAGATACTCTTCCTCACGGGCGCGATGGAGGTGCGCATGAACGGCTCCTGCGCCGGAGGCACGGGCGCCTTCATCGACCAGATGGCCACGCTTTTGAAGCTCAGCGCCGAGGAGCTCAACACCGCCGCACAAAAAGCCGAGAAGACCTACACCATCGCCTCGCGCTGCGGCGTCTTCGCCAAGAGCGACATACAGCCGCTGATAAACCAGGGCGCGCGCACCGAGGACATCGCCGCGAGCATATATCAGGCGGTCGTCAACCAGACCATTGCCGGCCTCGCCCAGGGCAGGCCGATAAAGGGCAGGGTGCTCTATCTCGGCGGGCCGCTCACGTTTTCGGACGTGCTGCGCGAGAGCTTCGACCGGACGCTGGGCGTCCGCGGCCTCTGCCCGGAGAACAGCCTCTACTTCGTCGCCATGGGCGCGGCGCTCTACTCGGACGAGGAGTTTGACCTGCGCGAGGTGGGAGAGAGGCTTCGAGTGCGCGGGCTGAGGGCCGAATACCGCTCCCTCCCGCCGCTCTTTGCGAACAAAGAAGAGTACGAGGCCTTCCGCGAGCGGCACGAGAGGGCGCGCGTCCCGCGCGCGGCCTTCCCGGAGGACTACGCCGGCCGCGTCCACATCGGCATAGATTCCGGTTCCACGACCGTCAAGCTCGTGGTCATAGACGAGGACGCCCGGATACTTTTCACGGATTACCGTCCCAATCTCGGGAACCCAGTGCCCTTAATCAAAAACACGCTTCTTGAGCTTTACCGGACACATCCGCGGCTGAATGTCGGCTCCGTCACCACGACGGGCTATGGCGAGGACCTCGCCAAGCACGCCTTCCACGCGGATTTCGGCCTGGTCGAGACGGTGGCGCACTTCACCGCGGCGCGGCACTTCCTGCCCGACGTGGACTTCATAATTGACATCGGCGGCCAGGACATGAAGTGCTTCAAGATAGCCGACGGCGCGATAAGCGACATCTTCCTAAACGAGGCCTGCTCGAGCGGCTGCGGCAGCTTTTTACAAACTTTTGCGCAGGCGCTGGGCTACTCCGTCGAGGATTTCGCCGCGCTGGGCCTCTTTGCCGAGCGCCCGGTCGACCTCGGCAGCCGCTGCACGGTGTTCATGAACAGCTCCGTCAAGCAGGCGCAGAAGGACGGCGCGACGCTGGACAACATCTCCGCCGGCCTCTCCATCTCCGTCGTGCGAAACGCGCTCTACAAGGTCATACGCGCCTCCTCGCCCGAGGAGCTGGGCCGCAGGATAGTCGTCCAGGGCGGCACGTTCTACAATGAGGCCGTGCTGCGCGCCTTCGAAAAGGAGATGGGCGTCGAGGTAATACGCCCCGACATCGCCGGGCTCATGGGCGCGTTCGGCGCGGCGCTGTACGGAAAGGCGCACGCGCGCGAGGGCGGCGGCACGCTGCTCGGCCGCGAGGGGCTTGAGAGCTTTTCGCAGAGCACGCGCAGTGAAATCTGCGGCCGCTGCGGCAACAACTGCCAGCTCACCGTCAACACCTTCTCCGGCGGCGAGACCTACATAAGCGGCAACCGCTGCGACAGGCCCGTCACGGGCAGGGCGGGCTCCGAGGAGCTCAACCTCTACGACTACAAGCGGAAGCTCATCCTCTCCTATAAGCCCGTCAAGGGCGAGAGGGGGAAAATGGGAATCCCGCTCTGCCTCAACATGTGGGAGCTCTTCCCGTTCTGGCATACATTCTTTACCAAGCTCGGCTTCACGGTCTACCACAGCCCGATGTCGGGCCGGGCGCTCTACCTCGAGGGGCAGGCGACGATACCGAGCGACACGGTCTGCTTCCCGGCCAAGCTGGCGCACGGGCACATCAAGACGCTTACGAAGATGGGCGTCGACGCCATATTCTACCCCTGCATGACCTACAACATAGACGAGCACCTGGGCGACAACAACTACAACTGCCCCGTCGTGGCCTATTACCCCGAGGTGCTGGCGGGGAACTGCCCGGAGCTGGAGGGCACGACCTTCATATACGACTACATTGGCCTCCACCGCCCGCGCGACTTCATCGCCAGGGCCTACGGCATCCTGAGCAGGCACTACCGCGACATAAGCCGCGAGGACGTCGTCGAGGCGGCGAAGGCGGCCTATTCGGAGTACGGCCGGCACATGCGGCTCATACGCGCGAAGGGCGTGGAGATAATCGAGCGCGCGAGGGCCGAGGGCAGGCGGATAATCGTCCTCGCCGGGCGGCCCTACCATGTCGACCCCGAGGTAAATCACGGGATAGACACGCTTATAACCCGCTTCGGCGCGGCGGTGGTCACGGAGGACTCCGTGAGCTGGCAGGTGCACAAATTTCCTACGCAGGTCCTCAACCAGTGGACCTATCACTCCCGGCTCTATGCGGCGGCGAAATACTGCTGCTCCCAGCCGGACACGGACCTCGTCCAGCTCGTGAGCTTCGGCTGCGGCGTGGACGCGATAACCACGGACGAGACGCGGGAGATACTTCACGCGGGCGGGAAGCTCTACACCCAGCTCAAGATAGACGAGATAACAAACCTCGGCGCGGTGCGCATAAGACTGCGGAGCCTTTTTGCGGCTCTGGACGAAAGACGGGAGGAAATGCAGTGAGCGAGCAGCAGGCCTATCCCCGGTTCACGCCGGAGATGAAGAAAACGCACAAGATATTGATTCCAAACATGGCGCCGGTGCAGTTTCGCATCATGGCCGCCGTCATGAAGCAGCAGGGCTATGACTGCGAGCTTCTTGAAAACTGCGGGAGCCAGGTCTGCGAGCTGGGCCTCAAATACGTCCACAACGACACCTGCTATCCCGCCCTGCTCGTCATAGGCCAGTTCCTCGACGCGCTCAACTCCGGCAAGTACGACCTCGAGCACACGGCGCTCATCATAACCCAGACCGGCGGCGGCTGCCGCGCCTCGAATTACATTCACCTGCTGCGCAAGGCCCTCGCCAAGGCGGGCTACGGGAACATCCCGGTCGTCAGCCTCAACTTCTCCGGCCTCGAGCGGGGAAGCGGCTTCCCGATGACGCTCACGACGATACGCCGGCTGCTGGCCGTTTTGTACTACGGCGATATGCTTGTCAGCCTGCGCGCGCAGACCGAGCCCTACGAGCTCAATCCGTGCGACGCGGAGAGGCTTCAGAATCAGTGGCTCGACACAATATGCGGCTGGTTCCTGGAGGACCGCGGCTGGAAGGGCAAGGAGGTCGAGGCGAACATGCCGCTCATCGCCGCGGACTTCGCCAAAATCCCCGTGAAGCGCGCGCCGAAGGTCAAGGTCGGTGTCGTCGGCGAGATATACGTCAAATATTCGCCCCTGGGCAACAACGACCTCGAGAATTTCCTCCGCAGCCAGGACTGCGAGGTGAACATCCCGGGCCTCATGGGCTTCGTGCAGTACTGCGTCTACAACTTCTCGAACACGGTGCGGCTCTACGGCGGGAACTTCTTCATGCGCCACGCCTCCGGCGTGCTGCTGGGCCTCATCGAAAAGCTCGAGTCCGTGATGATAGACTCGCTCAGGAGCTTCGGCTTCCACGCGCCCATGCCCTTCCGCGAGCTGGTCAAGCAGGCGGACGGCGTCATATCGACAGGCGACAAGATGGGCGAGGGCTGGCTTCTGACGGCGGAGATGGTCGAGCTGGTGCGCTCCGGCTATGAGAACATCGTCTGCGCCCAGCCCTTCGGCTGCCTTCCGAACCACATCTGCGGCAAGGGCGTCATAAACCGCATCCGCGCCCTCTATCCCGAGGCCAACATCACGCCCATAGACTACGATCCGGGCGCGACGCGGGTCAATCAGGAGAACCGAATAAAGCTCATGCTCGCCGTGGCTAGGGAGCGGTTGGCCGAGCGCGAGGGCAAAACGCCCGAGCGGCCGAAGACAGCGTAAAAAAACCCCGGGAATCAAGCGATTCCCGGGTTTTTAATTCGTCGGCGGCTTATTCGTAGGCGCCGCCGAAGCGGCAGAAGTAGATGTCGCCGCTGGAGATGTCCATGTACGTGGCGATGCCGACCTCGGTGTAGTATACCCCGTAGTCGGAGCTCGCGGGCACGATATCGACAATGCTGTCGTAAATCATCTCGGAGAGGCTGTCGCTGTCGTCATAATAGGAGTAGTCAATCCACTCGGTGTAGTAGCTGGGGGAGAGGCCCTGCTCAAAGATGGCCTCCGACCACTCGGAGCCGTCCGGGCGGGTGTGCCCGTACTCGACGGAGAGGTCCTGCGCACGGCTCATGGCGGCGAGGACGTATTCGCGCACGGGCGCAATCTTCGGCTCGCCCGTGCCGCGCTGGCTGTTTATGATGTCCGCGCAGACGCAGCTGAGATCCCAGGAGAAGCTCAGGCAGTTGGGCGAGGAGCTGTCCTTGTGGTCCCAGTTCGCCGCGCCGTAGAGCTCGAAGGGGTAGATCATGTCCGCGGCGAGATAGACGGTGACGGAGGCGGAGGCGTTGTCCAGCGCGCGCTCGTTGAGATACACGACGCTCACGCCGCCGACGGAGTCCTCCAGCGTCACCTCGGAGACGCCGCCGGGTATGTCCATGACCACGGCGCAGTCCTCGTCCGTGAGGGCGTAGACCACGCCGCCGGCGACCTCGACGCCCTCGAGCGCGCCCGCGCCGGTCTCCTCGCCCAGGCTGTACACCGCCGTGTCCGAGGGGAAGCCCCAGCCGCGCTCCGAGCTCATGCCGGAGTGCAGCGCCAGGGCGCG
>DVJK01000173.1 GCA_018716795.1 Candidatus Scatomorpha merdipullorum
AGACGGCGAGGGCGACAGCTCGGTCATAGCCGAGCACATCCGCCGCATCCGCGCCAAGCTCGCCGCCGCCGGGGCGCAGAAGCAGTATATCGAGACGGTCTGGGGAGTGGGCTATAAGTGGGCGAAGTGACAAGGCTCTTTCGTCTTGCCCGGGAGCGGGCAAGACAGCGGCGGACCGAGGCCCGCCGGCTCTGGCGGAACATGTCCCTGCGCACGGCCTTCATCTGGTACGTGCTCATAGCCGCCGTGCTGGCCACCGCGGCCTGTATGCTCTTCATAAAGCTGCTCGACGAGCCGCGCATAGCGCTCTACCGCAAGTACGCCGAGCTGGCCGAGGAGGTGGAGATACCCGAGGGCGGGAGCTACCGCAACTACGTCACCACCGACGGCAGCGAGGCCTATATCATCTTCAACAGCGAAGGCGAGGCGGTCGGCGGCGGCGAGGTGCCCTACGGCGAGGGGAAGATTGAGATAGGCCTCGTCGACGGGCGCTTCTCGCTCTTTATCCGCCCGGCCTACTCGCAGCGCGACCTCTGGCTCAGCCGCTTCCTCGGCATAATGCAGGTCGCCTCGCTGCCCATCTGCTATCTCGGCGGGCTCATCCTCTGCGCGCTGGCCTTCTGGCGCAGGCGGCTGCGCGGGCCGATAGTCGAGCTCGAGCGCGCCAGCGCGCGCATCGCGCAAAACGACCTCGCCTTCCGGCTCGAGCCGCGGCGCGCCGACGAGCTGGGCCGGCTCACCGAGAGCTTTGAGACCATGCGCTCCTCGCTCGAGACCGGCTGGCGCGACCTCTGGGCGCAGATGGAGGAGCGGAGAAGGCTCAACGCCGCCTTCGCGCACGACCTGCGCACGCCGCTGACCGTCCTCAAGGGCCATGCGGACATGCTCTGCGAGAGCCTTCCGGCCGGGGCCGTATCCCGCGAGGAGGCCGCGGACGAGCTGGCCGTCATGCGAAGCCACATCGCCCGGCTCGAGAACTACGTCGACGCCATGGGCCGCCTCCAGCGCCTCGAGGACGCGGAGATACACCGCGAGAGCGTGCCCGCCCGCGCCTTCGCCGAGGACACGGCCGACTCCGCGCGGATAATCTGCGCCGGGCTTGAGACCTCGATGGACACGGAAAAGCTCGGCGAGACGCTGTATATCGACGCCGAGGCCGTCATGCAGGTGCTGGAAAACATCCTCTCCAACGCCTCGCGCTACGCGAAAAGCCGCGTCTGGATTGAGCTCACCTCAAACGGCGAGGGCTTCAGCGCCTCCGTCTCGGACGACGGGCCCGGCTTCGCCGCCGAGGCCCTCGCCAAGGCCGCGAACCCCTTCTACAAGGGCCGCGAGAGCACGGGCGAGCACCTCGGCCTCGGCCTGAACATCTGCGACATCCTCACCCGCCGCCACGGCGGCAGCCTCACGGTTTCGAACCGGCCCGGCGGCGGCGCGGTCGTCACCGCCCGCTTCGGCGTGTGAAAAAATTTTTCGGCAAGCAAAATGCCCGGCCAAAATGGCCGGGCTCCGGGCCGCTGAAAAACGCGCCCGCGACAGGTTTCGGAGGGAAAGATATTGTGAAAGAAAACCGTCAGGGTTGTCTTTCACGTTCAATCCGAGCGTTTTTCAGAACATCTCCGTGTTCTGAAAAACGCTTTTCAGCTTGCCGAAAAAATTTTCGGCAAGCTGAAAGCCCGGCCAAAAAGGCCGGGCTTCGCTTTACTTGACCATGTATTCAATATCGTTTACAATGACGCTGCGGACGTTTTCAAGCTCCGGCGCGAAGGAGAGGACGTAGGTGCCCGTCTCGCCGGCCATGCTGCCGAGGGCGTAGAGCGTGCGGTCGACGCCGTTTGCCTCGTCCTCTATCACCTGCACCGTGCCGTCGGCGAGGCGCAGGGCGATATACTCCGCCTCGTCCACGACGAACATGCCGTTGTCGGCAATCGTCAGGCCGGCCGCGGAGAGCGTCACGTTCCCGTCCGCGCTCGATATGTGCGGGAGCGTTTCAAACTCCGGCAGGGCGACGGAGAGCGCGGGAGCCTCGGCCCCGGGCGCGGTCATGTCGACGCGCAGCGCCTCGCCCGCGTAGTCCTCGCCCGCGATGAACGCGCCCTCGACATACCAGACGCCGTCCGCTGAGCGCTCGGTGTCCACGTAGAAGCGCCCGCCGACGCCGCCCTGATTCGCGGTGTTTATGATGAAGCCGTACTGCCCCGCGTCCGGCGCGGCGAAGCACTCGGTGAGCTGGCTCCAGGCGACGCCGGGCTTGCGGTACTGCTTGAGGGTTTCGCCCAGCGTGAAGGGCGCGCCGCCCTCGCCGCTCTTGTCCTCGAGCTTGAGGCTTATGAGCCCCGCGCCGGTGCTCTCGTCGAAGAGCACGCCCTCGACGGAGAGGCGGTAGTCCCCGTTCTCGTCGACCGCGCCCGCGGGCGTCTGCACATAGTCGCCGACCGCCTCGCCGCCGTCGGGGAAGAGCAGCGGGAAAAGCCCGCCGTTCACGGCGAGGGCCCCTCCGCCGAGGCAGAGCGCGGCCGCGAGGGCTATCGCGGCGACGCGCCCGGCGGTAAAGCGGCGCCTTGCGCGGCGTTCGGGCAGGTTATTCAGCATATTTCGCACCTTCTTGTCGAATTCAGCGCTCGGCTGAGGCAGGTTCATGTCGTCAATCATGCGTAGCATTCTCCTTTCAGTTCCTCGCGCAGCAGCTCGCGGGCGCGGCGCAGGCGGGTGGCCACGGTGCCCTGCGGCAGGCGCAGCATTTCGGCAATCTCGGCGAGCCTGAAGCCCTCGAGATAGTGGAGCGTCACGGGCAGGCGGTATTTCTCGTCGAGGGAGTACAGCGCCGCGTAGAGCTCGTCGTACCGCTCCGGCTCCGGGGCGGGCAGGCTCTCGTCCGGCTCCCCGGCGAAGCGGGCGCGGCGGCGCAGCGCGCTGCGGCACTCGTTTATGAGTATCCGCACGAGCCAGGTGCGGAAGTATTCCGGGCTTTTAAGCGTGTCCAGCTTCTCCCAGGCGCGCAGTATCGCGCTCTGCGCCGCGTCGGCGCAGTCCGCCTCGCAGGGCAGCATCGAGCGCGCCACGCGGTAGAGCGTCGGCTCCGCCGCGAGCACCGCCGCGGCGAATTCGGTTTTGTCCATAGGCATTGTCCTTTCCAGCCGGCTTTCACCCATTAGACGAATCAAAACCGCTTTTTCTTTTCCAAGCGTAATATTTTTTCGCTTCACTCTTCACTGTTCACTATTAACTATTCACTGTTCTCAGGTGGTGATTTCAAGCTTGACCGTATACTCCGCGCCCCTCGAGGGCGTCACCGGCGCGGCCTGGCGCCGCGCGCACGCGGCCGTCTTCGGCGGCTGCGCGAAATACTTCGCGCCCTTCTTCTCGCCCACGCGCGAGCACATAATGTCGCCGCGCGTGAGGCGCGAGCTGCTTCCGGCGAACAATCCCGGCCTCGCGCTCGTGCCGCAGCTGCTCTGCCGGAATCCGGACGACTTCGTCTGGGCGGCGCGCGAGCTCTTCGACATGGGCTACGCCGAGGTAAACCTCAACCTCGGCTGCCCGAGCGGCACAGTCGCGGCCAAGGGCAAGGGCGCGGGCTTCCTCGCCTTCCCGGACGAGCTGGACGAATTTTTTGAGCGCGTCTTCTCCGAGCTGCCGGGCGCGAATATCTCCGTCAAGACCCGCCTCGGCCTTGAGGACGAGGCGGAGTTCGCCCGGCTGCTGGACATCTTCGCGCGCCGGCCGATAAGCGAGCTCATTGTCCATACGCGGGTGCGCGCGGATTGGTATAAGCTGCCCGCGCGGCCCGGGGCCTTCGCCGCGGCGCTCGGGCGCTTCCCCGGCCCGGCGGTCTACAACGGCGACCTGTTCACGGTCTCGGACGCGCGCGCCCTTGAAGAGCGCTTCCCGGAGGCCCGGGCGCTGATGCTCGGCCGCGGCCTCGCGGCCAATCCCGCCCTCGCGCGGGAAATTGCGCATGGGGAGCGCGCCTCCCGCGTGGAGCTTGAGCGCTTTCACGAGCTGGTCTGGGCCGGCTGCGTCCGCGATTTCGGCGCGCCCGGCCCGGCGGTGCACCGGCTCAAGGAGCTCTGGAGCTACATTATATATATGTTC
>DVJK01000174.1 GCA_018716795.1 Candidatus Scatomorpha merdipullorum
ACAACTACGACGTCATCACCATAGGCACGAGCAAGCTTATCTTTGTGGCGCTCTGCGGGGCCCACTTCAGCTGGAAGCAGGGCTGAGGCCATGATGCAGAGCCCGGAATACGCAATACTGAGCTCGGAGGCAGAGCCCGGCCGCTTCCCCTGGAGCCCCGGCGGGCAGCTCGAGCCCGAGGGCAGCGCCCCTCCGCAGGAGAGTCCTCCCGCTGAGAGCGCGCCCGCGGGGCAGACTGCGCCTCCCGCGGAGACGCAGCCCGCGGAAGGGGAGGAGTTCAACCCCTTCGAAACCGAGAGCGCCGGCGAGACCGTGGAGACCGAGGGCGCGGAGAGCCCGGGCGCGGACATGCCCGCGGGGCCGGAGCTTCCCTGGTGGACGATAGGCCTCCTTGCCGCGCTGGCCGCGGCGGCCATAGCTCTGACGGTTACGCTCATAATAAGGCGGAGGCGCGCAAGGCGGCGCGGCGTCCTCGAGGTCACGGAGCTGCCCTTCAACGGCGCGGCCGCCGTGCCGTCGGTCGGCAAGCTGCACGCCCAGGGCGCGCGCTCCTCCCAGCAGGACAGCTTTTCCGTCTCGCAGGCGGAGCTCTATCCCAGCCACGGGCTGCTGGCCGCGGTGGCGGACGGCATGGGCGGCCTCGCCGACGGCGACCGTGTCAGCCAGGAGGCCGTGCGCGCGGTCATGAGCAGCTTCCTCGAGCTGCCCAGGGGCGAGGCCCCGCAGACGGGCCTGCTCCGGCTGCTTGCCGACGCGAACGGCGCGGTCAACCGGCTGCTGGGCTTCGACAGGCTGGGGCAGTGCGGCTCCACGCTCCTGCTCGGCCTGGTGAGGGACGGGGCCTTCCACTTCCTCTCCGTCGGCGACAGCCGCATATATCTCTGGCGCGAGGGCGCGCTTATACAGCTCAACCGCGAGCACATCTTCCGCCGCGACCTCGAGCTCAGGGCCGTAAACGGCGAGGGCAGCCTCGCCGAGGCGCAGACGCATCCCAAGGCCGCGGGGCTCACGAGCTTCCTCGGCATGGGGCAGCTCCGGCACATAGACCTGCCGGACACGCCCGTGGAAATCCGGCCGGGGGACAGGTTCGCGCTCCTCTCCGACGGGGTCTACAACGCGCTGAGCTCCGCCGAGCTCGCCGGCGCGCTCGCCCTCGGGGCGCAGGAGGCGGCGGACGAGCTGGGCAGGCTTATCGAGGCGCGCGCCTGGCCCGGCCAGGACAACTACACCGCGGTCATAATCCAATGCTGAAGGGGTGAGACAATGCTGCCGACAGCCGTGTATACCGACATCGGCGGGCGCGCCGTCAACGAGGACTGCGCGCGATATGTGGAGACGGGCGGCGGCGCGCTCTGCCTCGCCGTCTGCGACGGGCTGGGCGGCCACGGCGGAGGCAGCGTCGCCTCCCGGACGGCGGCGGAGCTCGTCTGCTCGCGCTATGCCGAGGGGGCGGACCTCGCCGCGCTCGCGCAGGAGGCGCACAGGGCCGTCCGGGCCCGGCAGAGCGACGGCTGCGCCATGATGAGCACGATTGCCCTCCTGGCGGTTGAGGGGAGGCTTGCGCGCTGGGCGCACGTGGGGGACACGCGGCTCTACCGCTTCC
This sequence comes from Candidatus Scatomorpha merdipullorum, assembly GCA_018716795.1. Taxonomy (GTDB): domain Bacteria; phylum Bacillota; class Clostridia; order Oscillospirales; family Oscillospiraceae; genus Scatomorpha; species Scatomorpha merdipullorum. The sequence continues at coordinate 1,604 of DVJK01000174.1, forward strand.
TGGACGGCGAGCTGGTCTTCCAGAGCCGGGATCACAGCGCCTCGCAGGCCGCCGTGCTGCTCGGCGAGATAACGCCGGAGCAGATACGCTTCCACCCCTCGCGCAGCCGCGTCCTCCGCGCGCTGGGCCAGGAGGGGGAGCTCAGGGTCGAGCAGGGCTCGGCCCGGCTCGAGGCGGGGCAAAACGCATTCCTGCTGTGTACGGACGGCTTCTGGGAATACGTTTACGAAAACGAGATGGCCGAAACGCTCAGACGCTCCTCAAGCCCGCAGGAATGGCTCGAGCGGATGCGCCGGTACATAGCCGCGCGCGCCCCGCGGGATAACGACAACAACACCGCAGCGGCGGTCTGGGCCTGAAGCGCCCGGCGAAAGCTGAAAAAGGAGAGATAAATATGAAAAAGAGGCTCTTTTCCCTCGCGCTCGCGCTCATAATGGCGTTCGGCGTTTTCAGCGCCGGCGCGCTGGCCGACGCGGACGACGTGAACGAGGCGCGCAGCGGCGTCGTCCGTATTGCCGCCTACGTGCCGGACAAGCTGGTCATGCAGGCGGACGGCAGCCTCGCCGTAGCCGAGATGGCCTGGGGCTTCGGCACCGGCTTCGGCGTCGGCAAGGCGGGCGAGCCCACGGTGTACTTCGCCACGAACACCCACGTCCTGCTCAACGACGCGGAGGTGTACAGCGGCGTCACCGGCGAGCTCCTGGGCTATCAGACCGTGGAGCCGACCAACGTCTACATCCTCTACTCCGACCACTCCTGGGACGCCTTCGCCTTCGAGGCCGCGCCGGGGCAGAGCATACCCTGCGAGGTGCTGTACTTCTCCGAGAGCTCCTACCCCGACTACGCCATACTCGAGGCGGACAGCGCCCCTCCCGACCGCGTGGCCATGCCGCTGCTCGACGACGAGAGCCTTATTAAAGAGGCGGATCCGGTCTACGCCCTCGGCTACCCCGGCAGCTCGGACTACACCGAGATAAGCGAATACGGCATCGAGCGCCCCTCGGGGATAGACTCCGTCACGATTACCGACGGCACCATCTCCCGCTTCACCACTGCCTCCATTTTCGGCAACACCCGCGTTATACAGCACACGGCCCAGATAAACCACGGCAACTCCGGCGGCCCGCTTATAACCGAGGACGGCGCGGTTATCGGCCTCAACACCTACGGCCTCGGCCAGGATGCCTCCACCGGCGACACAAGCTCCTCCTACGCCGTGCGCATAAGCTATGTCACCGCGAAGCTCGACGAGCTGGGCATAGATTGGGACGCCTACTCGTCCGGCGGGAACATACCCTGGCTCTGGATAGGCATAGGCGCGGCCGTGCTGATTATCATCCTCGTTATCGTCCTCGTCGCGGTCAGGGGCCGCAAAAGGCCCGAGCCGGAGCCCATGCCCGAGCCGCGGCCCGTACCGCCTCAGCCCGAGCCGCGGCCCGTACCGCAGCCGAGGCCCATACCGGGCGACAGCGGCCTGAGGTTCCAGGGGAAGAGCGGATACTTCGCGGGGCGCCGCTTCGCCATCGCCGGCGAGGTGCGCATAGGCCGCAACCCGGACACCAACGACCTCGTCTACCCGCCCGATACCAGGGGCATAAGCCGCCAACACTGCCGGATAAGCTTCTCCGAGGGGCGGGCCTGGCTCGTCGACCTCGGCTCCAACTTCGGCACCTATTATAACGGCCACAGGCTGGCCGCGAACCAGCCCGCGATGCTTCAGCCGGGCGACGAATTCTGGCTCGGCGACAGGGAGCAGAGCTTCACCGTCGTGAGCAAGGGAGGCATGTGATATGGCGGCGGGCGAGAGGCGCTTTCGCGCCTGCCTGTCCGAGGGAGAGATCCTGAACTCCCCCTCCGGAGGCTGTCGCATCGAGGGCGTGCTCGGCCAGGGCGGCTTCGGCATAACCTACCGCGCGGAGGAGCTTGAGAGGCACGTGAGCGTGGCGGTCAAGGAGTTCATGCCCATGCAGATGGCCGTCCGCATGCCCGACGGGAGCGTCGCGCCCAAGCCGGGGCTCGAGGCCGAGTATGAGCTGAGGCTTCAAAGCTTTAGCAAGGAGGCGAGGATGCTCGCCTCGCTCGAGCTGCCCTCCGTCGTGCGGGCGCTGGGCGCCTTTGAGGACAGGGGCACGGCCTATCTGGTCATGGAGTTCATAGACGGCATGCCGCTCCACGAAAAGGCCGCCGAGCTCGGCGGACGCATCCCGCCGGAGCTGCTGCTGCCCCGGCTCGGGCCGCTGCTGCGCGACCTCGAGCGGATGCACGAGAGCGGGCTTATACACCGCGACATAACCCCGGACAACATCATGTGGACGAGGGACGGCGCGCTCAAGCTCATAGACTTCGGCTCGGCGCGCACGACCTCCTCCAAGCGCTTCACGGTCATGTACAAGCGCGGCTTCGCGCCCGTGGAGCAGTATCTGGACTCGGACCAGGGGCCCTTTACCGACGTGTACGCCCTGTGCGCGACGATATACTACCTGCTGACCGGCGTCTACCCGCCCGAGGCCGTCGGGCGCCTGGAGGAGGACACGGTGCAGCCGCCGAGCAGCCTCGGCGTCGCGCTCACGCCCGAGGAGGACGCGGCGATACTGCACGGCATGGCCGTGCAGCCCAGGCAGCGCACAAAAAGCATGGCCGAGCTTGCGCGAGAGCTCGGGTACGGAAGGGACACAATGGGAAATAATCCCGCGGCGGGCGGGCAGGCGGACAATCCCGCGCCAGCGCCCATGCCGAGGCCCTCGCTCTGGCAGAGGTTCATGAGCTGGCTTCGGGGCGGATAATGAGAAAGGAAAGGACGAAAGGAGGCGAGAGCGGATATGGCGAATGAGGACGGCGCAAGGGCCTTCAGCGAGGCGGATACGCTCTGCCCATACTGTATGAGCCGGGTCGTGCCGGGAGAGAGCTGCCCAGTCTGCGGCCTCACCCGCGGGGCCTACACACCCTCGCCGCACCACCTCCCGCCCGGGACGGTGCTCGGCGAGCGGTATCTGATAGGGCGCAGGCTCGGCGAGGGCGGCTTCGGCATAACCTACATAGGCTTCGACCTGCGGCTTGAGATGAAGGTGGCGATAAAGGAGTATTTCCCCTCCGACCAGGTCACGCGCTACGCCCCGACCTCCCTCGGCGTCGTCTCCCGCGTCGGGGCGGCGGGAGAGAGCTATGAGAAGGGGCTCAGGCGCTTTCTGCAGGAGGCGCGCACGATGGCGCGCATGGAGAAGCAGCCCGAGATAGTCATGGTGCGCGATTTCTTCGAGGCCAACAACACGGCCTATATCGTCATGGAGTACGTCGAGGGCACCAATTTCAAGGAGCTCACCGAGCAGCGCGGCGGGAGAATCCCGCCCGAGGAGCTGTTCCGGCTCATAAGCCCGCTCTTCGGCGCGCTCTCCGCCATGCACGCGGCGGGGCTTATCCACAGGGACATCAGCCCGGACAACCTGATGCTCGAGCGCGGAAGCGTCCGCCTGCTCGACTTCGGCTGCGCGCGGGAGAGCGCCGCGGGCGGCACGGAGACCATGACCGTCGCGCTCAAGAAGGGCTACGCGCCCATAGAGCAGTATTACGGCAAGGGGCAGGGGCCGTGGACGGACGTCTACGCCCTCTCCGCCACGATATACTACTGCCTCACCGGCGTAATCCCGCCGCAGTCGCTGGGAAGGACGCTCGAGGACGAGCTGGTGCCGCCCAGGGAGCTGGGCGTGGACATCTCGCCGGGCGTGCAGAACGCGCTTCTGCGCGGCATGGCGATAAACCCCGGACGGCGCTGGCGGAGCATAGACGAGCTGCGCCGCGGGCTGTACAGCCCCACCGAGCCGGAGGTCGGGCCGGACCGCCTGCCCGAGCTCGTCGCCCGCAGGGGAGGGAGGGTGCAGTTCGAGGAGCTCATGGAGCTCATGCGGCCCGCCTTCTCCCAGCTCGAGCGGCTTCATGCGACGGGGAGGCTCCATCTGGGCGTGCGCCCGGACAGCCTTCAGCTCCGCCCCGACGGGCTGAGGCTTGACGCGCCGCCCAAGGACATACCCGCGCCCTCCGGCGGCTACGCCGCGCCGGAGCTCTATGACTCCGGGAAGGAGCCGGACGCGAGGGCGGATATCTACGCGCTCGCGGGCTGCCTCTACTACGGCCTCACGGGCGTCACGCCGCCCGAGCTCCGGGCGCGCGCCGGCAGGGAGCTTCCGGAGCCCGCGAGCCTCGGCGCGGACATACCGGCAAAGAGCCGGGCGGCGCTGCTTCGCGCTCTCTCGCTCGATATCTCCGAGCGCCCGGAGAGCGTCGAGGCATTCGTCTCGGCCCTCGAGCCGGACGCCGCGGAGCCGGAGCCGATATCCGACGAGCGCGTGATACCCGAGCCGGTGCCGCCCGAGCCGGTATCCGACGAGAGCGCGCCTTCCAAGCCCGGGCCGCATCCGGACAGGGGCGGGCGGAAGCTCGTGATTGCCCTTGCGGCGGTGCTCGCGGCCATGGCCTTAATTCTCGCGATTGCGCTTATCCCGAGGGATGAGGGCGGGCCGGAGCCCCCGGCCATAGTCACGGGCCGGCCCGAAAGCCTCCCGGACTTCGACGGGCTCTTTGCGGACGCGGTCACGGTCACGGATGCGGCGGAGCTTGCGGCCGCGCTCGAGGACGAGGCCGTGCCGGCGATAATCTGCTCCGGCGAGGTCTCAAACGAGCCCAGGGCGGAGCAGCTTCGCCTCACGAAGCCGGTGTACGTTCCCGAGGACGGCGTCCTGAACGCCGCGCACGGCGCGCTTGTCGCCGCCGAGGGCTGCACGCTCTGGGTGGACGGCTATGTCTCCTGCGGCAGCAGCAGCGGCTTCGCCTCGCTCGTCACGGACGGCGGCGATATAATCTGCGGCGAGAACGGCCGCATAGACGCGACGCTCTGGTATACGCCGGGACATTTCACCCTGCTCGGCGAGAGCGGGAGCATCCGGGACGTACACACCCTGCCCAGCGAGGCCGTCTTTGAGTTCGCGGACGTGGTCACGGACTTCGAGGGCTTCCTCGCCGCGGCGAACGATCCCACGGTCACGGCCATCACGGTGGACGGGCCCATCGCCGTGAGCGGGCAGCTGAGCGTCTCAAAGCCCGTCTTAGT
>DVJK01000175.1 GCA_018716795.1 Candidatus Scatomorpha merdipullorum
AGCTGTTCATTATATCCGCCTCCCTTTCGTATGGCGGCAGTATAGCAGACGAATGTATCCAAATTGCATCGTAAAAGTTACAATACGGACACAATCTGAAAAAAGTTTCGTAAAAAATCCCGCCGGGCAAAGGTCCGGCGGGAGCGGCAATTTGAACTTTTCAGCCGAGCTCGACGCCCTCGACAGCGGCGTCAGGCAGAATTTTGAGCCTTTTGAGCGCGAATTTCTCCGTAAGATACGCCCGGTTCGCCCCGTGCTGGCCGACGAGCTGGCTCATGAGCCGCGGATTTACGCGCAGCGTGATATCAGCGCCGGGCGCGCTTCCCTCGAGCAGGGCCTCGGCCCTCCCGCGCATTATGCGCGCGCGGACAAGTTCGCCAAGCGCCGGGTGGTAGGCCCCGCCTACGGCGTCGCCGCCCGACAAATCCTCCGTCGGGTTGAGGCCCATGCGGATTATCGGGATGCCGGCGGCCTCGAATACGGGCACGATACGCGCGCAGACGCGCACTGCGTCCTCCACAGTGTGCTCCTTATAGCGCCCGGCCCTCCACAGGTCGAAGAGCGCGGTGTCGCGGACTATGACGGTGGGATAGACTCTCACGCCGTCCGGCTCCAGCGCCGCTATGCTCCGCGCGGAGCCTATGTCCGTCTCGTCGTCGGAGCCGGGAAGGCCGGTCATCATCTGCAAAATGAGCCTGAAGCCCGCCGCCTTGACGGCGCGGGAGGCCTCCTCGACGTCCGCGGCCGTGTGCCCGCGCCCGGAGAGGGCGAGGACGGAGTCCGACATGCTCTGCGCGCCGAGCTCGACGGTCTCCACGCCGTGGCGCTTCAGGCGCGCGAGCACGGCGCCGTCGATGGCGTCGGGGCGCGTGGAGAGGCGGATGGAGGCGATGTCGCCCCGCTCGAGATAGGGCTGAGCGGCGCCGAGCAGGGCCTCCTGCTCGGCGTCGGGTATTGCGGTGAAGCTCCCGCCGTAAAAGGCGAGCTGGCAGCGCGTCCCCGGCGGCGTCAGCGAAAGCGCGCGATCTATCGCCGCGGCGACGTCCTCGGGCCGCGCCGGCGAAAGCGAGCCGGAGATGCGCCGCTGGTTGCAGAAGACGCAGTCGTTCGGGCAGCCGAGGTGCGGCACGAAGACGGGTATGATGCTCTCGCGGGCGCTCATTTGCCCAGCTCCAGCAGCGCGGCGCGGGCGGCGGCCTGCTCGGCCTCCTTCTTCGTCCGGCCGGAGCCGGAGCCGATGGCCCTGCCGTTGAGAAGCACCTGGCTGGTGAAGGTCTTGTCGTGGTCCGGGCCGCTCTCGCCCAGGAGCTCGTAGCTCAGGACGCTTCCGGGCTTCTTCTGCACCAGCTCCTGGAGCTCGGTCTTGCTGTCGCCCGAGCCGGGCAGGCCGGCCTCCAGCTCGCTGAGGATGAAGCGGTTTATGAAGCCGCGCGCCACGTCCATGCCGCCGTCGAGGTACATGGCCGCTATAACGGCCTCCACGGCGTCGGCGAGGATGCTGGTGCGGCTGCGGCCGCCGGTGTGCTCCTCGCCGCGGCCGAGGCGGATATACTCGCCCAAGCCGAGCTGGGCGGCCACTCGGTGCAGGCTCTCCTCGCAGACAAGCTGGGCGCGCAGGCGCGTCATGCGGCCCTCCGGCAGCTCCGGAAAGCGCTTGTAGAGCGCGTCGGCGACGACCATGCCCAGGACGCTGTCGCCCAGGAACTCAAGCCGCTCGTTGCTCTCGCAGCTGCGGCCCCGGTTCTCGTTCGCGTAGGAGCTGTGCGTCAGCGCGTTTATGAGCAGGGCCCGGTTTTGAAACTTATAGCCAAGCTTGGCTTCTATGGCTTCCATCAGTCGGCCGAAGCCTTCTCCACATAGTCGACAAGGTCGCCTATCGTGCTTATCTTCTTGAGCTCGTCCTCGCTTATCTCGCCGAGGCCGAACATCTCCTCTATCGTCATGCTCAGCTCGACGACGTCGAGGCTGTCGGCGTCAAGGTCGTCGGTAAAGCTGGTGTCGCGGCTGAGAGTGCCGGGCTCGACGACGAACTGCTTGGCGACGAGGTCGCGAATCTTTTCGAATATCATTTTGTTTCCTCCATTCCGGCCAGCTCCTCGGCGGAGAGGCGCATGTGCTCTATGTTTTTCTCTATCTCCTCAATGACGCCCGCGCGGGAGAAGTTCACCGCCTGGCGTATTGCGCTGAATATGGCCTCCTCGTTCGAGGAGCCGTGGGCCTTGACGACGGGCTTCGAAATGCCCAGGAGGGGCGTTCCGCCAATCTTGTTGACGTCGAGGCCGTCCTTCATCGTCATGAAGTCCTTTTTGAGGGCCAGGGCGGCGAGCTTGTTCTTCGCCGAACCGTAGAACACGTTCTTGAGCTGGCCGAGGGCGAATTTTATCATGCCCTCGCTGGCCTTCAGGAACACGTTGCCCGTGAAGCCGTCGGTCACGACGACGTCGACGCCGCCGGCCATGACGTCCGTGCCCTCGACGTTGCCGATGAAGTTAATCCTTCCGGCCTCGCCGGCCTTCTCGAGCAGCTTGAAGCTGTGCTTGCCGAGCGGGGAGCCCTTCGTAGGCTCGGTGCCGTTGCTGAGCAGGCCCACGCGCGGGCGCGGGCAGCCGAGAATCTTGTCGGCGTAGAAGCTGCCCATGTAGGCGAACTGCAGAAGGTACTCCGGCGTGCACTCGACGTTCGCGCCGCAGTCGATGAGCATGACGCCCCGCGCGCCGTTGGGCAGCACGGGCGCGAGCGCGGCGCGGCGGATGCCGGGTATGCGCTTCGTCGTGAGCGTCGCGCCGGTCAGCAGCGCGCCGGTGCTCCCGGCGGAGACGACGGCGTCGCCCTCCCCGTCGCGCAGCATGCGGAGCGCGACGGCCATGCTCGAATCCTTCTTGCGGCGGGTGGCGGTGCTCGGGTCGTCCTCCATCGTGACGACCTCGCGCGCGTCGACTATATCGGCTGCGCCGCCGCCGAGCAGGGGCTCTATGGCCTCCCTTTTTCCAATCAGCGTGACGTCGACGCCGAGCTCCTTCGCGGCTCTGAGCGCGCCCTTGACGGGCGCTTCCGGGGCGTTGTCGCCGCCCATGGCGTCAATAAGTATCCTCACAGGGACAAAACCTCCTTCGTTTCCGCAAGCCGGGCCAGTATCTCAAGGGAGCGCTTCGAAATCTCGGCGTTCTTGTTGCGCTTGCCCTTGACGCGATAGCCCAGGGGGCTGATTATGCCGAAGTTTATGTTCATGGGCTGGAAATCGCCCACGCTGCCGCCGGAGACATAGAGCGCGAGCGCGCCGACGGCGGTCTCCGCCGGGAAGTCCGCGCTTCCGAGGCCCAGGACGCGCGCCGCGGTCTCAATCCCGACGAGCAGCCCGCTCGCCGCGCTCTCCACATAGCCCTCGACTCCGGTCATCTGCCCGGCGAAGCTTATCCTCGGCTCCGTGCGCAGCCGGTAATACCGGTCGAGCAGGCGCGGGGAATCGAGGTAGGTGTTGCGGTGCATGACGCCGTAGCGCACGAAATCCGCGTTTTTAAGCGCGGGTATCATCGAGAAGACGCGCTTCTGCTCGCCCCAGCTGAGGTGGGTCTGGAAGCCGACGAGGTTGTAGAGCGTGCCCTCGGCGTTGTCCTGCCGGAGCTGCACGACGGCGTAGTCCTCCGAGCCGGTGTTCGGGTTTATGAGCCCGACGGGCTTCATGGGGCCGTAGCGCAGGGTGTCCTCTCCCCTGCGGGCCATGACCTCGACGGGCATGCAGCCCTCGAAGACCGCGCCGTCGTCAAAGCCGTGGACGGGCGCCTCCTTCGCCGAGCGCAGCTCGCGGACAAAGTCCGTGTACTCCGCCGCTGTCATGGGGCAGTTTATATAGTCCGCCGTGCCCTTGCCGTAGCGGCTGGCGCGGTAGGCGCTGGTCATATCCACGCTCTCGAGCGAGACTATCGGCGCGACGGCGTCGTAAAAATGCAGGTCGAACTCGGGGCAGAGCTGCTTTATCCGCTCGGCCATGGCGTCGCTCGTGAGCGGGCCGGTGGCTATGACCACCTCGCCTTCCGGGATGTCGCAGGCCTCGGCGCGGACTATCTCGATATTGGGCTCGTTTTCGAGCCTTTCGGTTATATATCTCGCGAAGCCCTCGCGGTCCACGGCCAGCGCGCCGCCGGCGGCGACGCGGTTAATTTCCGCGCTCTCCATGACGAGCGAGCCGAGCCGGCGCAGCTCCTCCTTCAGGAGGCCGACGGCGTTCGTGAGATCGTCGCCGCGCAGGGAGTTCGAGCAGACGAGCTCAGCGAAATATTCGCTCTTGTGCGCGGGCGTGTATTTGAGCGGCTTCATCTCGACGAGACGCACGCCCACGCCCCGGCGCGCGAGCTGCCAGGCGCATTCGCTGCCCGCGAGGCCCGCGCCGATAACCGTGACGCGCTCCATCAGGCGTCCTCCCCGGCGGCCTTCCTGGCCGAGGTCCTCTTCGCCGTGGTCTTCCCGGCGGCGGACGCTGGCTTCTTGGCCGTTGTCTTCTTGGCGTCCGGCGTCTTTTTAGCCGCGGACGACGCTTTCTTGGCCGTGGACGTTGCCTTTTTAGCCGTGGATGCGGTCTTCTTGGCGGCCGCAGCGGTCTTTTTGGCCGCGGATGACGTTTTCTTGGTGGCGGTCTTCTTGGCGGCGGGCTTCGTCTCCTCGCCGGCCTCCGCGCTCTCGCCCTCGGCCTTTTCCTCGGGCTTCTTTATCTTATACCCGCGCTGCTCGGGCGGGAGGTAGTTCGGGCAGTCGGGATTTATGCAGAAGGGCTTGCTCCTGCCGCGGCCGGAGCGCTTGAAGAGCGTCTTTCCGCACTCGGGGCAGTTGTCCTTCGTGGGCACGTCCCAGGTCATGAAGCCGACAATCTCGCGCCCGTCCATGCCGGTGCCGCGCCAGGGGCAGTCCTTGCCGCGCTCGCAGGCATAGTAGGCATAGCCGTTGCGGGAGGTGCGCTTCAAAAGCCGGCCTCCGCAGGCGGGGCACTTGCCCGGCATCTCGACGACGATGGGCATGGTGAAACTGCAGTCCGGATAGCCCGGGCAGGCCAGGAAGCGGCCGAAGCGGCCGGACTTGTAGACCAGCTTTTTGCCGCAGTTGGGGCAAATCTCGTCCGACTCCTCGTCGGGCACCTTTATCCTCTGGCCCTCCATGGCCTTCTCGGCGGCCTGCATCTCCTTTTCGAAGCCGCCGTAGAAGTCGGCAAGGTAGGCCTTCCAGTCCTTCTCGCCCTTCTCAATCTCGTCGAGGCCGTTCTCCATATTGGCGGTGAACTTGAGGTCGACGATGTCGGGGAAGCGCTCGGCCATCAGGCCCGTGACCACCTCGCCGAGGGAGGTCGGGCGCAGATAGCGGCCCTCCTTGACGACGTACTCGTGGCTTATTATCGTGGTTATCGTGGGCGCGTAGGTGCTCGGGCGGCCTATGCCCTTCTCCTCCATTGCGCGGATAAGCGTGGCCTCGGTATAGCGGCTGGGCGGCTGGGTGAAGCGCTGCTCCTTTTCGAGCTTTTCGCACACAGCCTGCTCGCCCTCGGCGAGGTTCGGGATGCGCTTCGCGGCGCCCTCGCCCTCCTCGTCCTTCTCCTCCTCATACACGGCGGTATAGCCGGGGAAGAGCAGCTCGGAATAGCTCGCGCGGAAGCTGTGCCCGGCGCAGCCGGTCTCGACCGCGACGTTGTCGTACACGGCGTTGGCCATCTGGCAGGCGGTGAAGCGGCCCCAGATGAGGCGGTAGAGCATATACTGCTCGCGCGTCAAATCGCGGCGCACCAGCTCGGGCGCGAGGTCGACGTTCGTCGGGCGTATGGCCTCGTGGGCGTCCTGCGCCCCGGCGCGGGCCTTGAAGCGGCGCGGCTGGGCCGGGCAGTAGGCCTCGCCGTAGTGGGCCTTTATGAAGCTGCGCGCGGCGGAGACCGCCTCCTCACTCAGCCGCAGGGAGTCGGTTCGCATATAGGTTATGAGGCCTATCGTGCCCTGGCCCGTGACATCCACGCCCTCGTAGAGCTGCTGGGCAATGCTCATCGTGCGCCGGGGCGTCATGCCCAGGCGGCGGGAGGCCTCCTGCTGGAGCGTGGAGGTGATGAAGGGCGGCGAGGGGCTTCGCTCCTTCTTGCCGCGCTTGACGGAGTCTATGGTAAAGGTGCCGCCCCTGCAGTCGGCTATGACGGCGTCGGCCTGGGCCTCGTTCTTGAGCTCGGTCTTCTTTTTGCCCTCGCCGTAATAGCGCGCGGTGAAGCTGCTGCCGTCGGCGCGGCGGAGCACGGCGTCGAGCAGCCAGTACTCCTCGGGCACAAAGGCGCGAATCTCGTTCTCGCGGTCGACCACCATGCGCGTGGCCACGCTCTGCACGCGGCCCGCGGAGAGGCCGCGGCGTATCTTCTTCCAAAGCAGCGGCGAGAGCTCATAGCCGACGATGCGGTCGAGTATGCGCCGCGCCTGCTGCGCGTCGACGAGGTCTATGTCAATCTCGCGCGGCTCGTTTATGCTCTCCGTGACGACCTTCTTCGTAATCTCGTTGAAGGTGACGCGGCAGGCCCGCTCGTCGGGCAGCTCCAGAAGCTCCTTGAGGTGCCAGGCGATGGCTTCGCCCTCGCGGTCCGGGTCGGTCGCGAGGTAGACCATGTCCGCCTTGGCGGCGCGCTCGCGCAGCTCCTCGATGATGTCCTCCTTGCCCTTAACGGGGATATAGTGCGGCGTGAAGCCGTGCTCCAGGTCCACGCCCATCGTGCTCTTGGGCAGGTCGCGCAGATGGCCCATGCTGGCCACGACCTTGAAATCCCTGCCCAGGTACTTCTCTATGGTTCTTGCCTTCGCCGGCGACTCGACAATTACGAGCGCCGTCTTTCCTTTCGCCATTAAAACGTCCTCACTTTTGAGTTATATTGAGGGAAAATCGCTTTCCCGGTTCCTGACTTACAAAGCCCTTTATCTGAAGCATCGTCAGCTCGCCGAGCACCTCCGCGGCGGGAAGGCCGCAGCGCTCTATGATATCGTCGACGTGGGTGTGCCGCCCGGTTATCGCGGCGACAATTTTGAGCTGTGCGGCGCTGAGCTCCGAGAGCTGCTTCTTCAAGTCAATATATTCCTCAGCCTCGGGCTTGTCAACGTCTTTTTTTGCAAAAAATCGGCCGGCGGCCTTCTTCGGCGCGCCCCGGGCGGACTTGGCCTTCTTCTTTTCGGGGGCTTTCCCGCCCTCGGCGCGGCCGCGCTTCGCGCCCTCCGCGGCGGACCTGGCCGCGGCCTCAACCCCGGCCTCCACCAGCTCCTCGGGCGGGAGCTTCCGCTTCCCGTCCTCGCTGATGCTCGGGAAGCGCCAGGCGAAGCCGGAGAGGATATCCCAGGCCGTGAGCGCCGGCTGCGCGCCCTCCATGATGAGCCGGTTCGAGCCCTCCGAGCGCGCGGAGTCGGCGTTGCCGGGCACGGCGAAGACCTCCCTGCCCTGCTCGAGCGCCTCGCTCACGAAGAGCAGCGCGCCGCTCTTCGCCGGGGCCTCCACCACCAGCGTCGCCGCCGCCAGGCCCGAGGTTATCCGGTTGCGCTCGCGGAAAAAGCGGCTGCTGAAGGGCGTGCCCGGGGCGTACTCGCTCACGAGCGCGCCGGCGAGGCTCACGTCGTAGGCGATGCCGGCGTAGGGCCGCACGGCGTCTATGGGCGTGCCGAGGACGCCCACGCAGCCGCCTCCGGCCTGGAGCGCGCCGCGGGCCGCCGTCTCGTCTATGCCCCGGGTGAGGCCGGAGACGACCAGCGCGCCGCACTTCGTGAGGCCGTAGCCCATGTTGTGCGCCATCCTGAGCCCGTAGAGCGAGGCGTCGCGCGTGCCGACGACGGCCACGGCGCAGAGCTCGTCTATATCCGGAAGCCGCCCGCGCACGTACAGCACGAGCGGCGGGGCGTCTATCTCCCGGAGGCGGGCGGGATAGTTCCCGTCGCCAATCGTCACTATGTCTATATTGCCCTCGAGGCAGGCCTCTATGGCCCGGTTGGCAAAGCCCAGGCCCTTGTTCTCAAGCGCTTCGCGCTCCCGCGGCGTCAGGAAGTCCAGGCGCTCATAGTCCTCCGCGCGGGCGAAGTACGTCTCCTTCACTCCGCCGAGCCGCCTGGGCAGCCGGGCCCTTGAGGCGGGGCTCAGGCCCGGGAGCGAGGAGAGCCACACCCAGTATTTCAGCTCAGACAAACCGCACGCCTCCCCTCTCAGAGCCTCGCGCGGGCCATTTCCCACATGATGACCGCGCCCGCCGCCGCGGCGTTGAGCGATTCGCTGCCCGGCCGCATGGGTATGATAACGGCCCCGGCGCAATTGTCAAGCAGCTCGCGGCTCAGGCCGTGGCCCTCGTTGCCTATGGCGACGGCGGCGCGGCGCAGCTGAGCTGTGCGCAGATCCTGCGCGCCTTCCGAGAGGGCGGCGCCGTAGAGCGTGAGGCCCAGCCGCTCCATGAGCGCGGGCAGCTCCGCGGCCTCGCAGGCGACGACGCTCTGGCGGAAGGCCGCGCCCATGCTCGCGCGCACGGCGCGGGGCGAGCTGCGGTCGGCGCACTCGCCGCAGAGGACGACGAGGTCGATTCCCAGGGCGTTGGCCGTGCGGATAAGCGTGCCGACGTTGCCGGGATCCTGCATATTCTCCAGCACCACGGCGCAGTCCGGCGCCTCGGGCGCTTCATGCCGCGGCATGCGCACGGAGAAGACCGGCCCCGGGCTGTTCTTGACCGGCGAGGCGTAGGCCAGGAGCTCCGCCGGCGCGGCGTATACGGGGCATTCAAGCCACTCGGGCAGGGCCGCGCCCTCGGCGAAGACCGCTCCCGTGACCTCCGCGCCGGAGGCGAGCGCTTCGCCGAGCAGCTTGAGCCCGTCGAGGACGGTCTCGCCGCTCTCCCGCCGGGCCGAGGCGTCCGAGGCCAGCTGCCTCAGACGCATAATATATGGGTTTTTCCGCGAGGTTATCCGTTCCATAAGCCCAAGCCTCTCCGAAGGGTGCTTCTTTCACATCTTTATTAAAATATGCGCAATCGCCGGATTTGTCAACCCAAATCGAACGGCCCGCCGGAGCGGGCTCCGGCGGGTCTTGCTCAGGTCATCCTGTTGAAAATAAGCTCGCCGTTTACGCACAGCGCCAGCGGCACTCCGCCGCTGTCGTACATCATGAGCGTCGTGCTCACGCCGTACATCCCGGTGTCGATAAAGCCCTCATAGGTCACTGTGTTGGCCTCGAGCATGCTTTGGACGAGGGCTTCCGCGCTCTCGTCGACATCTCCGCTGCCGCGCTTACCGATGAAGTCGGCATAGCTGCTGTCCAGGTAACAGTTGACGTCGAGGCTCTGCCTGGACACGGAGAACTCGCAGGTGAAGCCGCTTTCCCGTATCACGTCCGAGACGGAGCTGATGAAGGAGTTGGAGGAGCTGTACTCCGGCAGGGGCGAGACCGCCGTGATATCGAAGACGCGCGTATCGTTCACAATCCACATAAGCTCCCTGTTGTCGTTGCCCATCATCTTCGCGTCCAGTATGACGTCATAGGCGGCGAGCCCCGTCGCGGCGGCGCCGCACATGGACTCGTAGCTGTCAAAGGCCTCGCTGACGGTGCCGGGGTCGCTGTTCCAGAGCATGAGCAGGTTATCCCGGCTCATGTCCATGGGCGTGACGATATAGAGCGCCTGTTCGTTCTCGTCAAACGTGCAGGTCGTGCCCTCCATGTTGCCCTCGATAATGTCGACAATGGCGCGTATGACATAGCTGTCCGCCGTAAGCCTGCTGCCAGCCGGTTCAAGCTCACCGGCCGGGAGCGTCTCCTCCGGCTCCTCCGTCTTCTCCGCCTCGGGCGTGGAAACGGGCAGCTCCACCTCCGGATGCGGATAGGCGGTCTCCGGCGGCGCCGTCTCCTCCGGCTCGGCGTCCGGCAGGTCCACCTCGACCGGCGCGGCGGCCTCGCCGCAGGCGGCGAGAAGCAGGAAAAGCGCCGAAAGCAGCAGTGCAAGCGTCTTCTTCATATTATACTTCCTCTCTCTTTTGTAATGCGTTCCCTTCACCTGTCAAGTTTATGCCGAAATGCCGGAGACGTCAAGAGAGAATTGTATAAAATGTCGAAAAATCAGGGCAGCCGCTCTCACGGCTGCCCGGGAAATATCAATAGAGCTTCGCGCCGGCGGGGATGCGCGAGTCGACCATGAGCAGGTGCAGCCTCTCCTCGCCCTCCTCGTGGTGGACGGCGGATATCAGCATGCCGCAGGAGTCGATGCCCATCATCCTGCGCGGCGGCAGGTTCGTTATCGCGATGCAGGTTTTGCCCAGCAGCTCCTCGGGCTCATAGTACTCGTGGATGCCGCTGAGTATCACCCTGTCCTCGCCGCTGCCGTCGTCGAGCGTGAACTTGAGGAGCTTCTTGCTCTTCTTCACGGCCTCGCAGGCCTTGACCTTGACGGCGCGGAAGTCGGAGCGGCTGAAGGTCTCGAAGTCGACGAAGTCGGCGAAAAGCGGCTCTATCTCCACCTTGGAGAAGTCGACCGGCGCCTCGTTCGCGGGCATACCCTCAAGCGCCGCGCCCAGAACCTCGCCGAGCTGGTTCATGGCCTCGCTTACGGCGGGCTTATCGTTCTTCTGGAGCTCGAGCGGCTTCATCGTGGGGAACAGGATTATATCGCGTATGGAGTCGACGCCGGCCAGGAGCATGGCGCAGCGGTCTATGCCTATGCCCAGGCCGCCCGTGGGCGGCATGCCGTACTCGAGGGCGTTGATGTAGTCATAGTCCATCATGCCGGCCTCGTCGTCGCCCTTCGCGCGCAGCTCGACCTGCTTGAGGAAGCGCTCCTTCTGGTCTATCGGGTCGTTGAGCTCGGAGAAGGCGTTGCCCATCTCGCTGCGGCAGATGAAGAGCTCGAAGCGCTCGGTGAGGCGCTTGTCCTTCGGGCTGCGCTTGGC
>DVJK01000176.1 GCA_018716795.1 Candidatus Scatomorpha merdipullorum
GCCCGAGGCCGCGGCATATGTGGGCACGGTCTTTTCGAACCTCCGCTACTACGCAAACTGCCGCGTCGGCATAATAGGCGAGCTGCCGGAGCCGGACGGCAAGGGCTTCATAGTCGTCGCCACCGGAGGCACGACGGACATACCCGTCGCCGAGGAGGCCGCGCTGACCGCGGAGTGCCTGGGCAACACCGTCAAGCGGCTCTACGACGTCGGCGTCTCGGGCATACACCGCCTGCTCGACCACGCCGAGGACATTATGACCGCGCGCTGCATCGTCGCCGTCGCGGGCATGGAGGGCGCGCTGCCGAGCGTTATCGGCGGCCTCGCCGACTGCCCTGTTATAGCCGTGCCCACCAGCGTGGGCTACGGGGCCGCCTTCGGCGGCGTCGCCGCGCTTTTGAGCATGCTCAACTCCTGCGCGAGCGGGCTCTCCGTCGTCAACATAGATAACGGCTTCGGCGCGGGCTACCTCGCCAGCATGATAAACCACCTGTGAGGCGCGATATGAGGATACTTTATCTGGACTGCCGCATGGGCGCGGCGGGCGACATGCTCACCGCCGCCCTTTTGGAGCTGCTGCCGGAGGGGGAGCGGGCCGCGTTCGTCGAGCGCATGAATGCCCTCGGCATCCCCGGCGTACACGTCGAGCTTCTGCCCGCCGTCAAGTGCGGCATAACGGGCAGCCGCGTCGCCGTCACCGTCCACGGCGAGGACGAGGAGGAGCATTGCCATGCTCACGCTCACGAGCATGTCCACGGGCACTGCCATCACCACGAGCACGAGCCCGGGCACTGCGAGGCGCATCCCGGCTGCCCGCACGGTCACGCTCACGCCGGCGCGGGGCATCACCACCACTCCCTTGCGGACATAAGCGCCGTCATAAACGGCCTCGACATTCCCGAGAGCGTCAAGGGGCGCGCCGGAGCGGTCTACGCCGCCATAGCCGGCGCGGAGAGCCGCGTACACGGCCGCGAGGTCGGGGAGGTCCACTTCCACGAGGTCGGCGCAATGGACGCCGTGGCCGACGTGGTGGGCGCCTGCCTGCTCGCGGACATGCTCGCGCCGGAGAGGATAATCTGCTCGCCCGTGCGCACCGGTTTCGGCACGGTGAAGTGCGCGCACGGCGTCCTGCCCGTGCCCGCGCCCGCGACCGCGCTGCTTCTGGAGGGCGTGCCCGTCTTCGCCGGCGACATAGCAGGGGAGATGACCACGCCCACGGGCGCGGCGCTTTTGAAGAGCCTGGCCGGCGAGTTCGGCGAGCTGCCGCCCATGCGCATGGAGCGTATCGGCTACGGCATGGGCAGCCGCGATTTTCCCGCCGCAAACTGCGTGAGAGCGATACTGGGCGAGAGCCTCGGCGAAGCGCGCGCGGAACCCGAGACGGCGGAGCTCTTCTGCACGCTTGACGACGTGACGGCCGAGGACTTGAGCTGGGCCTGCTCCGCCCTGCTCGAGGCCGGCGCGCTTGACGTGTACACGGCGCCGGTATATATGAAAAAGGGCCGGCAGGGCGCGCTGCTCAGCTGCCTTTGCAGCTACGGCCGCCGGAACGAGTTCGCGCGGCTTATCCTCCGCCTCACGCCCACGCTCGGCGTGCGCATCTACGCGCCGGAGCGCGTGAAGCTCGAGCGCAGCGTATACAGCGTCGAGACGGAGTACGGCCCCGTGCGGATAAAGCGCGCGAGCGGCTACGGCATAGAAAAGGCCAAGCCCGAGTATGAGGACCTGGCCCGCATCTCCGGCGAGACCGGTAAACCCATAGCCGAGCTGCGCCGGGAGCTTGAAAAGCTCATTTAAACAAAGCCAAAAGCGAAAAGAGGCCCGGACGGGCCTCTTTTTTATTGCCGCATGAACTCCTCCACGGCTTTTTTATAGCGCTCGGGGTCGACGATATAGCTCAGGCCGTGCCCCGCGCCGGGGAAGGTTTCAAGCCTGTGCGGCCCGGCGCAGGCCGCGGCGAGCTCGCGCGACATGTCGCAGGGCACGAAGCGGTCGTCCTCGCCGTGGATGAGGAGGATGGGTATTTCCGTCCTGCCGACGGCCTCGAGCGCGCTCGCCCCGCGCAGGTCAAAGCGGCCGAAGAGCCGCGCGCCGAAGCGCAGGAGGGGGAGCAGGGCCCCGGCGGGCAGGTGCGCGTCCTTTGAAATGACCTTGCGGATTATCGCCTCCGGCTCCGTATACGGGCTGTCCGCGATTATCCCGCGCACGGTGTGCGGCAGCTTGAGCGCCGAGGCCATGAGCACCGTCGCCGCGCCCATGGACACGCCCGCGAGATAAATCGGCGTCTCCGGCCCGAAGCGCAGGAAGGCGTACTGCGCCCAGCTTTGGCAGTCAAGGCGCTCGCGGACGCCGAAGGTGATGACCTTCCCGCCGCTCTCGCCGTGCGCCCTCTGGTCGACGGCGAGGACGTTCATGCCCAGTTCCCGCGCGAGGGCGTGCCCGCCGCAGAAATCCCGCACAGCCGCGCCGCGGTATCCGTGCATCTCAATCTGAAGCGGCGCGCCGTCGCGCAGGTGATAGTACCTCGCGCGCAGGCTGACGCCGTCGAAGGCGGGGATGCGTATCTCCTCGCAGGGCAGCGCCTCCATGCCGCGGATGAGCGAGAGCATATGCTCTCGCTTTTCCCTATACTGCGCCCCGGCGGGGATTGCGTCGTCCCTCGTGCGAAAGCGCGCAGGGGAGTAAAAGGCCGCGAGGAAGGCGAGGAGCGATATTAAAAACGCGAGCGCCGCAAGCGAGAGCGCGAGTATGAGCCAGAGCATTCAAACCACCCGTAAGCCGTAATGCAATTAAGTATACAGCAAGCGACGCCGTTTTGCAAAGCATTTCATCGCGCATAAGCCCGCCTCCCCGGCGCAAACTAAGCGTACACTCAAAGCAGGAGGTAAAAATACATGCTCAAACGCAAAAGTCTGCTCGCAGCGCTCACGCTCTGCGCGCTCATGGGCCTGCCCGCGCTCTCGGCGCTGGCGGCAAACGGCGCGCCCGTGGCCGAAAACCTTGAGATTACGACCTACCGCAACGTCTGCGTCGGCGGACGGCTCTCCGCCGTCGACCCGGAGGGCGACGCCCTCAGCTATGAGATAAGCACCGAGCCCTCGAAGGGCACGGTCGAGCTCGCCGAGGACGGCCGCTTTGTCTATACGCCCGACGCCAACCGCAAGGGCCGCGACTACTTCGGCTACCGCGCCATAGACTCCACCGG
>DVJK01000177.1 GCA_018716795.1 Candidatus Scatomorpha merdipullorum
CCGCGGTCTTGACAAAGCTTTGCGCGGCAATTATCATATCCTCGTTTGGAGGAATGCCTTTTGAGGACGGAAGAGCGCTTTTGCGGAGATATATACGGAAAGCTCTGGCTCCCGGACGCGGCGGAGCGGCCGCCGCTTGCCATCTTCGCGCACGAGGTGGGCTGTACGCACGCCTCCGCCCAGCCCTGGGCGGAGCATCTGGCCGGGGAGGGCTGGGCGGTCTACGCCCCGGATTTCCGCGGCGGCAGCGAGCATGGCAGAAGCCCCGGCGCCACGACGGATATGAGCGCGCTCACCGAGGCGGACGACCTCGCGGAGGTCTTCGCCGCCGCGGCGGCCTGGGGCGACGTGGACGGCGCGAGGCCGCTCCTGATAGGCGCGAGCCAGGGCGGCTTCTCCGCGGCCATATACGCGGGCCGGAACCCGGAGCGGGTGCGCGCGCTCATACTCCTGTACCCGGGCTTCAATATGCCGGATGCGCTGAGGGCGGGCAGGGAGGACCCCGCCGATGTGCCGGAGACCTTTGACCTGCACGGCTGGCTGACCGTGGGCCGGAGGTATTTCACCGACCTCTGGAGCTACGACCCCTGGGCGGAGACCCTGGGCTATCCCGGGCGCGTGCTCATACTGCACGGCGCGAAGGACGCCCTCGTCCCGCCGGAGTATTCAAGGCGCGCCGCGGAGGGCTATGCCCGCGCCGAGCTCTGCCTGCACCCCACGGCGGCGCACATGTTCCGCGGCAAAGAGGTGGACTGGGCGCTTGAGCGTATCGACCGCTTCCTCCGGGAGATCTGAGCCTATATGGAGCGGCGGTATTCGCGAGGGGTGACGGAGTAGTAGTCGCGGAAGGTCCGCGCGAAGACGCTCGGGCTGTTGAAGCCGCAGCGGGCGGCGACCCCGGCTATGCTCAGGTCCGGCCTCGAGGAGAGGAGGGAGGCCGCGCGGGCCGTGCGGTATTTTATGAGATACTGCTTCGGCGTCAGGCCTATCAGGCGCTTGAAGGCGCGCTCGCACTCCCGCTCGCCCACGTTGGCGCTGCGGGCGATGTCCCCGAGCTCGAGCGGCTCGGCCCAGCGCTCGTGGATAAGCGCGAGCATATCCCGCACCCTGTCGGCGTCCGGGCTGCGGCGCACGGGCCGCGGCGTCGTATCGGCATAGCGCTCGCAGAGCATGAGGCACAGCTGCGAGAGTATTTCCCGCGCCGTGAACTCAAAGCCCACCGGCTCGGAGGCCATGACCGAGAAAAAGCGCGGCATCAGCTCGTGTATCTGCCTGAACTCACCGGCATGCAGAAGCAGGCCGGTGAAGGCGCGGTTTTCCATGAGCGGGCGCAGATACCTCCGCTCAAAGACCGTGTTCGCCCCGCCGGTGACCAGCTCGGAGCCGAAGACCGCGCTGCGCACCTTGCCGCCCTCCTCGGCCTCGTAGCAGTGCAGCACGTTGGCGTTTATGAAAAAGCTCTCTCCGGCCCGGACGCGCAGGGCCGAGCCGGGCAGGCGCACGGTGATTTCGCCCTCGGCGACATAGGCGGCCTCCAGCTCGCCGTGCCAGTGCCAGGGTATGACGGTCCCGGCCCCGCTTCTGAAGCGCAGCTCATACGCCGCGCACTCGAAGTCCGGCGTCCCGTGTACCTTCAGCTCCTGCAGGGCCTCGTTCACGTCCACGCTGCACACGTCCAGCAGCATTTTGCACAGCCTCCCTTCCGACCGGAATTTTGGTCGGTTTTTTTATATTATACGACGGATTAGCGCTTGTATCAAGCCCCGCGCCAAGCTATTATATCAGGGCTGAATAAATTCCGGAGGGATGGCTATGTATTCGCTGCTGCTTGCGGTGATATATCTCGCGTTTATCTCCCTCGGCCTGCCGGACTCCCTGCTGGGCGCGGCCTGGCCGACAATGTACATAGAGTTCGGCGTCCCCGTCTCCTACGCGGGCGCGGTCTCCGTCATCATCGCGCTGGGCACGGTGCTCTCCGCGCTCTTCGGCGACAGGCTCATAGGCCGCCTGGGCACGGGCCGCGTCACGGCCTTCAGCGTGGCGCTGACCGCCGCGGCGATGCTAGGCTTCTCGCTGAGCGGGGCCTACTGGCAGCTCTGCTTCTGGGCCGTGCCCTACGGCCTTGGGGCCGGATGCGTGGACGCGGCGCTCAATAACTACGTCGCGCTGCACTACAAGAGCCGGCACATGAACCTGCTGCACTGCATGTGGGGCCTTGGGGCCTCGATAGGCCCGTACATCATGGGCTGGGCCCTCTCGGGCGGCAGCTGGAACGCGGGCTACCGGACGATAGCAATTTTCCAGGCCGCGCTGAGCGCCGTTTTGTTTTTGAGCCTCCCGCTCTGGAAGCGGCCGGCCGGCGGAGCAGGGGAGGAGGCCCCGACCGAGGCCGTGCCCAAGCGCGAGCTGCTGCGCCTGCCCGGCGCGAAGGCCATACTCGTCGCCTTCCTCTGCTATCAGGCGGTGGAGAACACCGTCGGCAACTGGGCGAGCAGCTATCTCGTGCTGCACCGCG
>DVJK01000178.1 GCA_018716795.1 Candidatus Scatomorpha merdipullorum
GTCAACTATTTTTTGTTTCCATAACGCGGTTTTCTTCGATTTTTCTCAAAACGGCGTGAAGGTGACCGCCTCACCAGCCCCGCTGAGGTCAAGCGTGCCCCGGTCGGCGCCCGTGAGCTGGCTTACCGCGCTCACGAGCTTTCCGAACTGGAATTCAAAGCTCTCCTCCGTGCCGAACACGACGGTGAAGCGTCCGAGATAGTCCATGACGGGCGCCGCCGGGTCCGTGAGGTCGATATAGCTCACGCCCGAGAGCATTTCGCGGCGCTGAATCTGGTCGAGCATGGCCGCGAGGGCCGTGACCGCGGCGCCGTCACCCTCCGCCGTGAGCTCATAGCCCGTGGAGGGGTTCACGGGGACGAGGCCCTCGACGCGGATGAGGCCCGAGGTCGTGTCCTCCGCGCCCCGGGTGAGCACCTTGCAGCTGCGGTCTACTATCCAGCGCTGCCCCTCGAGCTCCACCCAGGCCAGGGCCCGGCTCTCCGTTATGTCTATGACGACCGTGCCGGGCAGCTGCGTCGTCACCGTGACGCTCTCCACATAGGGGAGCTTCGCGAGGATGCCGCTGACGGCGGAGAAGCGGTTTATGAAGAAGAGGTTATCCCCCTCCTCCACGGCCGCGGCCTGGATAATCTCCTGCTGCGTGTAGTGTTCCGCGCCGCGGACCTCGATATGCCGCACCTGGAGGAAGATACTCAGCACGAAGATGAGCGCGGCGCAGCCGAGCAGGAACTTCGCCGGGCCTATGAGCGCGGCGCGGCGCGATATTCTTTTCCTGAGCGGGTCTGTGCTTCTGGCCATCTTATCCTCCTTCCCGGCGGGCCGGGCTATGTGCGGCTTATGTCCGCGCCGAGGGCGCGAAGGTTCTCGTCGAAGCGCTCGTAGCCGCGCGCAACGTGCCCGGAGTCGAGCAGCTCGGTCCTGCCCTCTGCGGAGAGGGCGGCGATTATGAGCGCGGCGCCGCCGCGCAAATCCGTCGCCACGGCGGGCGCGCCGTGCAGGGCCTGCACGCCCGTGACCACGGCCACGCGGCCCTCGGTGTGTATTCTCGCGCCGAGGCGAAGCAGCTCCTCGGTGAAGCGGAAGCGGTTTTGGAACACGTTCTCCACAAAGACGCTCGTGCCCTTCGCCCTGAGGCAGGCCGCGAGCATGAGCGGCTGCGCGTCCGTGGGGAAGCCCGGGTAGGGCCCGGTTATGACGGGCATCGGCGCCGTCAGGTTCCCGTCCGAGCGCAGGCGCACCCTCGCGCCCTTCGACATTATATCACATCCGCACTCGGAAAGCGAGCGCAGCACCGTGGAAAAATGTTCCGGGCAGACTCCCCTGAGCTCCACGTCGCCTCCCGCGGCGGCGCAGGCTGCGAGATATGTAGCGGAAACTATGCGGTCGGGCATTATCCTGTGCCCCACCCGCCTCGCGCTGAGCGGGCCGCCGCGCACCGTAACGGTGGCGCTCCCGGCCCCGGAGACCTCCGCGCCGAGCTTTCTGAGGAAGCTCTGGAGCTCGGTTATCTCCGGCTCGCGCGCGGCGTTTGTTATGACCGTCTCGCCCTCGGCGGCGCAGGCGCAGAGCATGGCGTTCTCCGTCGCGCCCACGCTGGGCGTCGGCAGGGCGATGTCCGCGCCGTGCAGGCCCTCCGGCGTGGTGCAGACGAGGTCGCCGCCGCGCTCGTCGATGCGCGCGCCGAGGGCCCTGAGGGCCATCAGGTGCAGGTCTATGGGCCTCGGCCCGAGCTCGCAGCCTCCCGGCATGCTCAGCCGCGCGCGGCCGCAGCGGGCCAGCAGCGCGCCCAGGAAGATAACCGAGCTTCTCAGCTCGCGCATGAGCGAGTGCGGTATCTCCGAGCGGGCGAGGCCGCGCGAGTCTATGTTCACCGCGTCTCCCTCGCGCTCCACGCCGCAGCCCAGGGTGCGCAGGATGCGCACCGTCGTGTCCACGTCGCGCAGCTCGGGGACGTTCAGAAGCTCAATCTGCCCGGGCGCAAGCACGCTGGCCGCCATGATGGGCAGCACGGCGTTCTTCGCGCCCTGCACGGCGAGGCTGCCCGAGAGCCGCCTTCCGCCGCTTATGTGCCAAACGCTCATTTCCTCTCCCCCATCCAATAATATCAGGCCATACTATGCCGGGAGAGAGGGATGTGTTATTTCGCGTGCTTTTCGGCCAGGCCGAGTATCATGCCGGCTATGCGGCCCGTTGCGTCCGGAACGCCGAGGGAGCGCATCTTCCCGCTCATGTTCTCAAGCTGCCCGGGGTGGTGCAGCAGCTCGCTGACGAGGCCCAGGAGGCTGTCGGCGGTGAACTCGCTCTCGAGCAGGACCTTCGCCCCGCCCGCGGCCTCGAGGACGCGCGCGTTCTTCTCCTGGTGGTTGTTCGTCACGTTCGGGCTGGGCACGAGCACGGCGGGCTTGCCCATGGCCGTGAGCTCGGCGAGGGTGGAAGCGCCCGCGCGGCAGAGCACGAGGTCGGCCGCGGCCATGACCGTGGGCATGTCGTAGATATAGGCGCGCACGTCCATGCCGTGCTCCGCGTAGCCGGGCTTCTCCTCCTCGAGCTTCGCGGCCATTTTCTCATAGCCGGCCTTGCCGGCGGAGTGTATGACGCCGAAGAAGGGGTTCGCGCAGGCCCTGACGATGAAGTCCGTCATTATCTCGTTCATGTGCCCCGCGCCGAGGCTGCCCCAGACGCTGGCGACGAGGGGCCTGTCCTCCGGAAGGCCCAGCTCGCGCCGCGCGGCGAGCTTGTCCGCGTTCAAAAACTCCGCGCGCACGGGCGTGCCGGTCACGACGACGCGCTCGGGGTGCTTGTAGTTCGCGCGGCTCTCCTCGAAGCCGACCATTATCGCGTCCATGCTGCCCTCGAGCATCTTCGTCGTGAGCCCGGGCACGGCGTTGCTCTCGTGCACCGCCGTGGGGATGCCGAGCTCGTGCGCCGCGCGCAGCACGGGATAGCAGACGTAGCCGCCCGTGCCGACGGCGGCGTCGGGCCTGAACTCGCGGATAATCCTCTTGGCCTCGCCGGTGGAGGTGACGACGTTGCGCAGCGTGGCGAGGTTGTGCTTGATGTCCTCCACGGAAAAGCCGCGGTGGATGTTCGTTATGCGCACGGTGCGTATCTCATAGCCCGCGCGCGGGATGAGGTCCGTCTCCATGCGCCCCTCGGCGCCGATAAACAGAAATTCGCTCTCCGGCGCGGCGGCCTTTATCGCGCCCGCCACGGCGAGCGCCGGGTTTATATGCCCCGCGGTCCCGCCGCAGGTGAAAAGAAACCTCATATTATTACCTCCTGGGAGCGGCGCCTTCGCTGCCGCCGTATGGGTGGATTTGCTTTTGCCTACAATCTCGCGCTTCGCGACGCGGAGAGGACGATGCCCATCTCGGCGAGCTGGAGCATCAGCGCCGTGCCGCCGTAGGAGAAGAAGGGCAGGGAGATGCCCGTGCAGGGCACGAGATTCGTCACGACGGCGACGTTGAGGATGACCTGTATGGCCAAAAGCGTCGTAATCCCGGCGGTGACGAGGAAGCTGTACCTGTCGTCCATGTGCATGGCCAGCCAGTAGCCCCGGACGATGAGCGCCGCGAAAAGCAGCAGTATGGCCGCCGCCCCGGCGAAGCCGAGCTCCTCGCAGACGACGGCGAAGATGAAGTCGTTGTGCTCCTCGGGCAGGTACATATAGGTCTGCCTGCCCCGGCCGAGGCCGAGGCCGAAGAGCCCGCCGGAGCCTATGGAATAGAGCGACTGGACTATCTGATAGCCGTCGCCGCTCGTGTTTGCGAAGGGATCGAGCCAGGTGGCGACGCGCCCCGAGGCGTAGGGGAAGAAGGTCATGACGACGCCCAGCCCCGCGAGGCCCAGGACGCCCACGCCTATGAACCAGTAGAGCCGCGCGCCGCCCAGAAAGAGCATCGCGCCGCCTATGGCGAGGATTATGACCGCCGCGGAAAAGTGCGGCTCGAGCACCAGAAGGCCCACTATGAGCGCCAATATGCCCGCGAAGGGCGCTATGCCGTACCTGAACGTGCGCATGGCCGCCCGGAAGCGGCAGATAAGGGCGGAGAAGTACAGTATCACGGCGGCCTTGGCTATCTCCGAGGGCTGGAAGGTCGTGAAGCCGAGGTCTATCCAGCGCCGCGCGCCGCCCTCGGCCGCGCCGATGAAGGGCACGGCGGCCAGAAGCGCGACGCTCAGGGCCATGAGCGGGAAGCTCATGCGCCGGTAGAAGGCCATGGGCAGGCGCGAGAGGACGAGCATCGCCGCCGTCCCCGCCGCGGCGAAGCCGAGCTGGCGCAGGAAGTAGTAGGCCGCGTTGTGCCCCGTGGCGGCGCTGTAATAGGCCCTGGCGTAGCTCGCCGAGAGCACCATGACGACGCCTATGGTCAAAAGCAGCAGAGTCAGCGCCGCAAATGGAAAGTCGACGCTGCCCGCGCGGGTGTTTTCTCTCTCTTTAACAACACCCGGCTCCAAACGAGTACCGGCGTATTGCATTGAGAAAACCTCCGGATTTAATTGCTCAGAAGCTGTACCTGCCGCTTATGCCTATGAAGGATATCACTGCGCAGGCGAGGGAGATGCCGAAGTAGAGCGCGAAGAGCTCGCGCTCCTTCCACTTGTGCCGGCCCGACCAGCCGCCGAGCTCGAGGTGGTGGTGGAAGGGCGCCATGCGGAAGACGCGCTTGCCGCCGCTGAGCTTGTAGTAGCCGACCTGGATGATGTCCGAGAGCGTCTCGATGATATAGAGCAGGCCGAGGACTATGAGTATGAGCGGCATGTCGTAGGCGAAGGCCAGCGCCGCCACCGCGCCGCCGAGGAAGAGCGAGCCCGTGTCGCCCATGAAGACCTTGGCGGGATTAAAGTTGTAAACCAGGAAGCCGAGCAGGCCGCCCGCGAGGCCGGAGGCGTACACGCCCAGGGAGAGGAACTGCTCGCCCCAGACGAAGGTCACCACGGCGAAGAAGACGCAGACGGGTATGCTCGTGCCCGCGGCGAGGCCGTCTATGCCGTCCGTGAGGTTGACGGCGTTGACCGTGCCGACAATCACGAAGGCCGCGAAGACGAAGTACAGCCACTCGGGCACGGGTACGCTCAGGTTGAAGAAGGGTATGTAAAGGTTCGTCGTCACATAGCCGAACTCGCGCATGAGGAAGACGAAGACCAGCGCCGCGGCCAGCTGGAGGATGAACTTCGCCTTGGCCGAGAGGCCGAGGTTCTGCTTCTTCCTGAGCTTTTCATAGTCGTCGAGGAAGCCTATCGCGCCGAAGATAAGCGCGAAGAGCAGGCAGAAGATGTGCCCGTATTCGCCGCGCATCATGGGCTCGAAGCCCACGGTGAGGCAGACCGCCGCGACGGCGGCGATGAACATGAGCCCGCCCATGGTCGGCGTGCCCTCCTTGGACTTGTGCCAGGTGGGGCCGTCCTCGCGGATGGCCTGCCCGGCCTTTATCCTGCGCAGCCAGGGCACCAGGAAGGCCCCTATGCCGCTGGCGACGAAAAAGCCTATCGCGAAGGCGAGTATCAGTCGTATGGTCATCCGTCTATCTTCCTTTTCTCGAGTATCTCCGCGACTATTTCGCGCTCATCCATATGGTGCTTCTCGCGCCCGACAATCTGATAGTCCTCGTGGCCCTTGCCAGCGAGCACTATCACGTCGCCGGGCCTGTGGTGCTCTATCGCCCACTCTATGGCCTCGGGCCGGCCGGTTATCACCTCGCGCGGCGTGTCCGTCCCCTCCATGCCGGCGAGGATGTCGGCGATTATCGCCTCAGGCTCCTCCGTGCGGGGATTATCCGAGGTGACGACGACGAAGTCGGCGTTCTCGGCGGCGATGCGGCCCATAATGGGGCGCTTGGTGCGGTCACGGTCGCCGCCGCAGCCGAAGATGGCGACGAGGCGGCCGCGCGTCACGGCGCGCATGGACTTCAGCACGTTCTCAAGCGCGTCGGGCGTGTGGGCGTAGTCGATGAGTATCGTGTAGTCCCCGTCCGTGGGCACGACCTCCACCCTGCCCTTGACGCCTTTGCCGCTCGCGAGGGAGTCCGCGCAGTCGTGAAGGGAGATGCCGAGCGCGAGGCCCGTGCCCACGACGCCGAGGGCGTTGTAGACCGAGAAGAGGCCCGGTATGCCGAGCTTCACGCGCTCGCTCTCCCCGCCGAAGGCGGCGGTGAACTCCACGCCGGAGCTCGAAAGGGCGATGTCGCTCACCGTCAGGTCCGCGTCCGCGCGCTCGGCGAAGCTTATGACCGGGCAGGCGCAGCGCGAGAGCATGAAGCCCGCCCACTCGTCGTCGAGGTTCAGGACGGCCCTGTCGCACATGGAGAAGAGCTTCGCCTTGGCTTCGGCGTAGTTTTCCATGCTCTTGTGGAAGTCGAGGTGGTCCTGGGTGAGGTTCGTGAAGACGGCGGCGGCAAAGCGGAGCCCCGCCACGCGGTGGAGCACCAGCGAGTGGCTGGAGACCTCCATGACCACGTGGGTGCAGCCCTTATCCGCCATCTCGCGCAGCAGCTCCTGAAGCTCGCGGCTCTCGGGCGTGGTGCGCTCGGTGTGCAGGAACTCGGAGCCTATCATGTTCCCGTTCGTGCCGATGAGGCCGACCTTCGCGCCGAGCTTCTCCTCGAGCAGGTGCTTGACGAGATAGGTCGTCGTCGTCTTGCCGTTCGTGCCCGTGACGCCTATCATCACGAGCCCGGAGGCCGGATCGCCGAAGAAGTTCCGGCTCATGAGCGCGAGGGCGAGGCGGCTGTCGCGCACCAGGACGAAGGGCGCGCCGCCCTCCGGCCTCTCCTCGCAGATTATGCACGCGGCGCCCTTTTCGACGGCCTGCGGGATGTACCTGTGCCCGTCGGACTCGAAGCCGCGGACGGCGGTGAAGGCCGCGCCGGGCTTAACCGCGCGGGAATCGTAGGCCACGTCGCTAATCTCAAGCTCCGGCGAGGCGTGCATTTCAAGGATTTCAACGTCCCGGAGCAAATCGGAAAGCTTCACGGGAACACCTCCGTTTATCTTCAGTATATCCCCAGGAGGGATTCATCGTTGTCGTAGAGCGTCACGGTTATGACCGCGCCGGGGCCGACGTCCGTGCCCGCGGCCGTGTCCTGGCCGGAGACGAGCCTGCCCTCCTCCGCGGCCGCGCCGCCCGAGGCGATGAACAGCCCGCGCGCGGCGAGCGCATCGCGCGCCTCGGCGTAGGTCAGCCCGGCGAGATTGGGCACCGTCGCGCCGCCGGAGGGCTCTCCTCCCGCGTACAGCAGCACCTCGCTGCCGGAGGCGATGACGCTTCCGCGCGCGGGCAGCTGCTCCGTCACCGTCTCGCCCGAGCCTATGACGCGGCAGCCGAAGCCGCTCCCGGCGAGGGCGCTCTTCGCTTCGTCAACGCTCATGCCCGTGACGCCGGGCACCGCGCGATCGACGGTACCGAGCTCCGAGTCGCTGTACTCGGGCTCATAGCCCAGGTAGGGCAGGATATCCGAGAGCATCCTTCCCACGACGGGCGCGGCCATCTGGCCGCCGGAGACGTAGATGCCGCTCTCGCTGCCCGGGTTATCCAGCAGCACGAGCAGGGCTATCTCCGGGTCGTCCGCCGGGGCGACGCCGATGAAGGAGACGATGTACTCCTTCGTGCCGGCTATCTCCTGCGTGGTCTTGGTCGAGGTGCCGGTCTTGCCTCCGATACGGTAGCCCGCGACGGCGGCGTTGCGGCCCGTGCCCTCGTTGGGGTCGCCGACGACCTGCTCGAGTATGGCGCAGAGCGTCTCGCTGGTCTTCTCGCTTATCACCTGCCGCAGCCGTTCGGGCTCGTGCGTCTCGCTCTCTCCCGCGGGGCTCGTGATGCTCTTCACGAGGTAGGGGCGCATGAGCTCCCCTCCGTTCACGCAGGCGGAGACGGCCGTTATGAGCTGCAGCGGCGTGATGTTGAAGGTCTGGCCGAAGCTCGCCGCGGCGAGCTGGCTCAGGTTCTCCGGGTTGCAGAAGACGTCCTCGCTCCACCAGATGCTCCCGCTCTCGCCGCCGAGGTCTATCCCCGTCCGGCCCGTGAGCTGGGCGGAGCCGTCGCCGGAGCGCTCGAAAAAGCCGAAGGCCTCGGCGTAGTCGTAAAAGCGCTCCTCGCCTATGAGCCGGCCTATGTTGACGAAGGCGACGTTGCAGCTGTGCTGCACGGCCTGCGTGAGGTTCTGCGGGCCGTGCCCGCCGGACTTCCAGCACTTGACGGGCGTATTGCGCCCGGGCACGCTGACGGAGCCGCCGCAGAAGAACTGCGAGTTTTCGTCAACCAGGCCCTCCTCGAGGGC